>JALNXC010000202.1 GCA_023230535.1 Alkaliphilus sp.
CAACGGCAAATAAGGTCGCTTCCATGGCACAGGACGGCTATGCCAGGACCATGAGACCTGCTCATACGATGATTGACGGGGATACTATATTTACATTGGCTACAAATGAAATATTTGCGGATATCAATGTGGTTGGTGTTTTGGCGGCTCGTGCGGTTGAACAGGCCGTATTGAGAGCAGTCAAGGAGGCCACAACATTACATGGTATCAAATGCTATAAAGATTTACGGGAAAATAATTGATGTTTTATGTATAAAGCGGGCAGAGCCTATCTTTAATAATGTTGCATTATTAATATGTAGGTATTGTTCGTGATTGTTCGCTGTTGTTGAAAAAAATATTGTTAAAAAGACCTTATTATAATCCGGAAAATGATAAAATTCCCGGATATATCCATAGGGTCATTTCCGGGAGTGATTCGAGGAATCAAAGATAGAAGTGATTCCTGTAGAAAATATAGATGAAGTTATACGACCGGCATTATATGATGGGAAAGATAAAATGATTTAGACACAATTAATACTAAATTTGCGCGATATAATCATGTTATAGCACAATGCAACGCAGTGTGCTATTTGATATTATATATAGAGATGTTTATATTGTTTTGTTGGTATATTAATTTAAATTAGGGTAAATAAAATGTTGAAAGGCTTTATGTTAAAGGATATAATAATTATCGACTGTTAAAATAGAATAAATAATGAGTATATATTGGACACACATACTGAATAATTATAATATAAAGCATGACAAGGAGATGATAATATGGAATTATATAGAAACGGTGTCATGAGACGTAAGCTTCCTTTAATTCCTTTACGCGGTATAACTGTTTTTCCATATATGATAATGCATTTTGATATAGGAAGGGAGGCTTCTATCAATGCTTTAGAAGAAGCCATGGTGAATGATCAATTAATTTTTTTAGCCTCCCAGAAAAAAGCAGAGATAAATGACCCCACCCCGGACGATTTTTATAAAGTAGGTACTGTTTCAAAAATTAAGCAGATGCTCAAATTGCCTGGGGATACTATTAGAATATTAGTCGAGGGGATTTCAAGGGCAAAAATAGCAAATATATTGCAAGAAGATCCTCATTTTGTTGTGGAAGTGATAGAACAAGTGGATCAAATAGAAATGACCAAAGATATAGAAACTGATGCTCTGATGCGCAGTGTTATAAACGCATTTACAGAATATATAGAGGTTGATAATAAAATTTCTCCGGAAGTTTTACTGAATATATCCGAAATAGATATGCCGGGAAGATTGGCGGATACTATAGCTTCAAATATCATATTAAATCCTAACAAAAGGCAGGAAGTATTGGAAGCGTTTGATCCGAAACTCAGGTTGGAAACATTGTATAGAATATTATTGGAAGAGATACAGATTCTGGAGATTGAACAAAAAATAAGTGAAAGGGTCAAGAAACAGATAAATAAAGTCCAAAAGGAATATTACTTGAGAGAACAGATGAAGGCAATACAAAAAGAATTGGGCGAAGATGAGAATATAGTGGAAGAGGTAGACGAATATAGGCAAAAACTAAAGAAACTGAAACTCTCTAAAGAATTGAACGAAAAAATTGAGAGAGAGATAAACAGATTGTCAAAACTTGCACCATCTTCGGCCGAAACAGGGGTGATCAGAAATTATATAGATTGGGCCTTGAATCTGCCTTGGAATAAGGAAACAAAGGATACGCTCGATATCAAGAAATCGGATAGAATTTTAGACGAAGATCATTATGGATTGGAAAAGGTGAAGGAAAGGATATTAGAATATTTAGCTATTCGTCAACTTTCTAAAACTATGAAGGGCCCGATTCTGTGCCTTGTAGGACCGCCGGGGGTAGGCAAAACTTCTATTGCAAAATCAATAGCAAGGTCTTTAGACAGAAAGTTTGCCAGAATGTCTTTGGGCGGGGTGAGGGACGAAGCTGAAATCAGAGGGCATAGGAGAACCTATGTGGGCGCTATTCCCGGTAGAATTATCACATCCATCAGGCAGGTTAAGAGCAAAAATCCGGTGTTTCTATTTGATGAAGTTGATAAACTGGCGAGTGATTTTAGGGGGGATCCGGCCTCTGCATTGCTTGAGGTATTGGATCCGGAACAAAACCACGATTTTACAGATCATTATTTAGAATTTCCTTTTAGCCTTTCGAAGGTGATGTTTATAACAACGGCCAACAGTGTGGACACTATACCGAAACCTCTGTTGGACCGTATGGAAATGATCAGGATCGCGGGGTATACCGAGGAAGAAAAACTCAAAATTGCCGAAATACATCTATTGCCGAAACAAATCAGGGAGCACGGTTTAAAAGAGGAAAACTTGAAGGTATCTAAAAAAGCGATAAGGGATATTATCAACTATTATACCCGAGAATCCGGAGTTAGAAATCTGGAAAGACAGTTGGCCAACTTATGCCGTAAAACCGCAAAACGGATTGTGGGAGAGAAAATCACATCTGTTAATATCACTCCGGGAAATTTAAAGAGATATTTAGGTAACCCTATTTATAGATATGAGATGGCGAATGTAAAAGATGAAGTGGGTATTGTAAGAGGTTTGGCCTGGACTCCGGTGGGAGGGGATACCTTATCCGTGGAAGTTACACCTATGCAGGGAGAAGGCGAACTTGTCCTTACGGGGCAGCTTGGTGATGTTATGAAGGAATCCGCAAAGGCGGGTATAAGTTATATACGTTCAAAAGTCGATGATCTTAGAATTAATCCGGATTTCCATAAGGATTTGGATATACACATCCATATTCCGGAGGGTGCTATTCCTAAAGACGGCCCGTCCGCCGGTGTGGCTATGGCAACCGCTGTAATATCTGCTTTGACCGGTACTCCCGTATATAAGGATGTCGCAATGACGGGAGAGATTACATTGAGGGGCAGAATTCTGCCCATAGGCGGGGTCAAAGAAAAAGTGCTTGCAGCAAACAGAGCGGGGATAAAGAAAGTGATATTGCCGGTAGATAATGAAAAAGATATGGAAGATATACCGGCAAATGTAAAACGAAAGCTGGAATTTGTCTTTGCGGAACATATGGATGATGTATTAAAACATGCTTTTAAAAGAGGCGAAACAGATGAAAATAATTAGTTCCGAAATAGTAATCAGTGCCGTATCTCCAAAGCAATATCCGGATGACGGGAAACCGGAATTTGCGTTGGTCGGGAGGTCTAACGTAGGGAAATCCTCCGCCATAAATACTATGCTGAACAGGAAAAATTTAGCCCGGGTAAGTTCTAGCCCCGGAAAGACCCGTACAATCAATTTCTATCTGGTGAATAAAGAGTTTTACTTGGTTGATTTGCCCGGTTATGGCTATACGAAGGTATCTAAAAGCGAAAAAGCAAACTGGGGGAAAATGATAGAGACTTATTTACAAAGCAGGAAGAATCTATATGAAGTTATACTTTTAGTGGACATTCGTCATGAACCCACGGCAGATGATAAGATGATGTATGATTGGATAAAACACTACGGATACGGAACAGTCGTTATTGCAACAAAATCCGATAAGATATCCAGGGGTAATTATCAAAAACATTTTAAAATTATTCGTAAAAAACTTGGAATGTCGGCGACGGATAAGATAGTACCCATATCTTCACTGAAAAAAGAAGGTGTGGATGAATTGTGGAAGAACTTTAAAGGGTTATTTGCAGTCAATGATCTGTCTATTACAACAGAACCGGCTCTAAAATAAAGGTCATTTTGGAGCCGGTTTATTCCTTTAAAATAGGGCGGTTATAATTTATATTCCGTGAGTTCTTCACAATAATTACAACGGTATTGTAATTTGCCGTCATTAGGAATCAATGTAAATTCCGATACGGCGTAATTATCTACGGTTGTTACACAGCGCGGGTTTTTA
>JALNXC010000203.1 GCA_023230535.1 Alkaliphilus sp.
TAGTTTTTTTACGCTTTTAAGGACCAAGAACCATTGCAAAATTTCAAAAGTGATTCGCTTTGTAATATATCAAATATTTTAAAGATAATTTGCTTTATGAAGTTTAAACACCCTTAAAGCCGGGGGACTTCTGAAAATTTAATATAAAATACTAAGTGAATGCATTTGAGAATATGATTATAATTCCCAGCGAAAGAAGATGAAAAATACGTGAAACAATCTGCATGTCCGAAGCGAAGTAAGTTTGCTACATTGATTTGCTCCGCAGGAATATAAACAGAAGTGCCCGTGGTGCAGATTGTAGTATTTTTCATTGGAATAAGCTGTAGGAATTATTCATATTCGAAACTAAATGAACGTGTATTGTTATATTAAATTTTATTAGACGATCGGGTCCGTATTAGTGACGCATAATTAGACTTATGTAAATCACATTCCAATCAGTATCCGCTTATATAAAAATTTTGGAAGATGATTATTCTTGACCTTTTTTGCTGTTTTTCTTACATTATAGGGGCGCCTGATATATTTTATAGTTTTCGTATCGGTATCGTATATTACAAAACAGCTCTTATAGTTGTAGTCCCTTGGTTGTCCCACCGAACCTATATTAAATATGTATTTTTTATTTTCTTGCAATTGTATTTCCCGTTTATAATTTATCTCAGATATCATCTCTATGTTTTCGGAAGAATCATTCCTGTGCAAGACAAAATATTTGGGCACGTGGGTATGTCCTATGAACAACAATTGTGTTTCCATGAGCTCAAAGCTCTTCTGTGCTTCAAAGATTCCATCCAAATATAAAAATTTTTCCGGATTGTTCAGTGTTCCGTGGGTTATGGTAAAATCCTCTTCTTTATAGATTTTTGTCAGGGGTAGGTTTCTCAGTATATCTTTATTTTCATCTGTCAATTTATTTATGGTCCAGATAAGGGCTTCCTTGGCTACAGGATTGAACCAATCCAGGTCCTCTTCGTATACCACGGTACAATCGTGATTGCCCTGTATACAATCATAATTTTTTGTAAGCCGAACGCATTCGTTTGGATTTGCCATATATCCTACTATATCTCCAAGGACTATTATCCTATCTACCTTTTCCCTGGTAGATAAACACTTAAGGGTTGCCTCCAGTGCTTCCAAATTTCCGTGTATATCACTTATCAATCCGATTTTCAATGTATATGCTCCTCGATATATTATTTATATTATTATACACCTAAACGAATCTTGGTGCCAAATATTAAGAGAAGGGGCTAGAATTTTAATTTTTTCTATAATTATCCTATACTGTCAGTCTAAGGGATGGTGCAGGGTACTTCTGTTGGGGAATTGTCGGATGTCAAGTATGACAGGTTTAGTTTTTAGTAAAATTTTATTAATTTTTTAATTCTGTGAATGGAGAACATGCTATAATAACGATACAAATATAAATCGCGGGAAAACTTACGGATTGATGATGTTTAATATTTATTATTGTTAGATCGGGGGGATTCAATTTGAGATTAAATAATTTTATAAAGAAATTGAAGGACAACCATGAGGTTAACGAAGACGGGGACACGGGGGCATCTAATTTGGAATCGTCTTCTATTGTCAGAAAAAAAATAGTGTTTTCGGGGAAGGTCCAAGGGGTAGGCTTTAGGTACGAAATATATAAATTAGCGGAAGAAATGAACCTGACAGGTTGGGCCAGGAATAAAAATCATGATAGAGTTGTGCTGGAAATACAAGGTGAAGAAAGTGACATTTCTTTTTTGATATCACATATGAAATCATTGAAGAGAGCAGTTGTTACCCATGTAGAAATATATGAAGTACCATTGATTAACGGTGAAAGAGGATTTATAGTCAAGCGCGGTTAGTAGGAAAAATTTTATATTGTAGAAACAAAAGGGGGCATTTCATGCCCCTTGTTTTGCTTTGTTCATCCATGTTGAAGTTACTGTGTTTTTGTTGGGCTCCAATCTATATGCAAATAATGTCTTATAAAGGGGCATTTTTCATATAAAGGTAAAAATTGCACCCAAAACGTAGAATAATTTGTTATAATATACTTACTATGCTAAATTGGATTATATAAACGTTTCTAGATATAAATTGTGATTAGAAAAAAATATACTTATTAATTGAGGAAATTGCATAATTGATATTTAAAGTTTCAGAAAAAAAGAGTATAACCTTTTAGCCCATTATAAATGGGATTTTATTGTAATCTATATTATGTTTATCAATTTGCAAAATCATCATCCGATTTAATATAGTTTGTTTTTATAATTATCAGTTCTTAACTTAAAAATTATTGCAATAATAGATTCTAAGCAGCTTTGTTATTTGATTTTGGTACAATTTTATTTACAGCTATGGTGCCTGCTATTAAGGTAATACAATTTAATAATGCATGTACCTTAGCCTTTTTAATACCTTTTGATCTTATATTGTCTAGATTTAAATATTTCTTAAGTCGACTGTTACACCTTTCGCTGGATGTTCTTTTGTTATATTCTTTTTGCCAATCTCTTGAACATCTTGGAGGATAGCCATAGTTTCTTGGATTTTCCTTATAATTTATTTTTAAGGTATATCCATAGTTTGAATCAGAGCACCAACTCATTCCATGCGGACAATCACATTTTTGAACTGCATGGGGGCATCTGAATTTTAGGTAATCTCCATCCTTGCCCCAATAAACAAGTTTATATCCTCCTGAACAAATTGGATTGAAGTCATCATCTAATCCTTCAGGGGGTGCGAAACTTCCCCTAGGATTATAAGCTATAATTGGTATGCCCTGATGCTTCTCAATTATTTCTTTATAAATATAATCCGTGTCATAAGCTGAATCTAAGACATAGTATAAGGGTTTGAAGATATTATCATAGTTTTCTTGAAATTGCTCTATTAAAGGTATTGCTACAATACTGTCATGAGCGCTAGCCGGGGTTATTAATATATCTAATGGTAATTCACTTTTAGAATCACATAGGATATGAAGTTTCCATCCAAACCATCGTATGTTATTGCCATTAGTATCTTTTTTCATTCCCCAGTTAGGACTCATTCCATCATCAATAATATCTTTTTTAGGTTTAGCAGCTTCATAAGAATCTAATTTGGTGGAATCAATAGAAACATGATTCCCATCAATAATATCTAATTCTTTTGCTTTAATAACTAAATCATGAAATAACTGCTCAAGTTCAACTGAGTCGGTCAGTTTTTTAAGGAACCTACTAAAAGTAGATTCTGACGGTGTAGAACCAAGAACTTTAAAACCGCAACAATAACGAAGTACAGGGTTTTCTTTAAGTTTGGTAGATAGATCTTTAATAGTTTCAATTTTTTCAACTTGCATTGCTATTAAAGAATATATTAAATGTTTAGGCTCGTAACCATTTGGACCTTTAGAATTACTGTCTTTTCTTAATGCATTTGCAAGTACAGATACATCAATTTGGTTTAAGATTAATTCTAATTTGGTTTGTTCTTGAAATTTAATAATTTCTTCAAAGAAAAACAGGGTTGTTTGTCGAATATACATATTAGGTGGTTTCACTCCTTCATCTCGGATGATTTTGTTGCTACTTAATACATTCGACATTGATGGGGTGAAACCTTTTTTGAATACAGACGAAACTTAGTAAAATCAATGGTTTTAAATTATGCAATTTCCTCATTTATATAGATGACTGTAAAAGAAAAAGAGAAATCAAGCCCACAGATCCTTTATTCTTAATTCTCCTATATATGTTTCTTCAAAAAGTACTTGCAGAAAACAATGGAACTGTAATACTTATCTTCAATATCCATTGAATCATCCCAATAAATGAAGTTATTTTTTGTTATACAGATATTAGGAAGACTTTCATCAAGAAAAA
>JALNXC010000204.1 GCA_023230535.1 Alkaliphilus sp.
GCATCTTCATTTGTAAGTTCGCTTGCCACTATTTCACCATCTTCGTTGATAATTGATGCCGGAAAATCCTCAAACCCGTATTCCATCGTTAATTTTTCCAACGTCGCCTTCTCGCATATCTCCCGCAGTCTCTTAATATCAAGCATCTTTATTCCTCCTTAAATCCCAACACTTCAAGAATTGGTTTACAGTGAGCACATTCCCGGCGCTCAGTAACCCCACCCATTGGATGTTGCCAATACCATATTCCAGTTCCATCGCAACGCTCACAAGATTCTAATGTTTTCATCAAAACTGCTTCTAATTGTTTAATATAAGTTTTATCGCGCTTCCCACGGCTGTCTGTTTCCAATTCGATTCACCCCCTCCACTCTGTCAAGCTCTCCACGACATCCGCCATGTCTTCTCGCGGATATATCACGTAGTCTCTTAATATCAAGCATCTCATCACCCCTCAATACATTTTAGTCTGCATTCGTAACACTTCAAAATTCTCATAACCATATTCCCTTTATACCTCTGCTCCAATTCAAACATGTCGAACAAGATACAATAACAACGTTTTGTCTCCGCATCTCGGTACCAAAAGTCACAATACGTATTGTCTGTCTCGCAGTAGTCTCCTTCCGGAACCGAGACCGTGACGGTAATTTTTTGGGTCATCATTTTACCCTTGCTGTTTGTTATTTCCTTCAATTTTGAACCTCCTCTCTTGATTTTATCCCGTTTTTTTGCTATTATTAATCTTAACAACTTTAATAAAACTCTATCATATTGCTAACGCACTTGCAAACAGACCCAACGGCAAAATGGGAACAGGAAGGAACAGAGAAAAAGAAAACCCACGCTAAAAGTAGCGGGGCGAACTAAGGGGGGATTAAAAAAAGTTTAGAGCAACGGACTTCTAATCCGTAGGCCGCAGGTTCAAATCCTGCCAGGTGCGCCAGTTATTTTTCTTCTTCAAAATCCTCATTTGCTAACAAATTGCTAAACATGGTATTCATTTTTTCCGTTGCTTCCTCTAAAAAAGCAGTATCATCGTCATGCACATAAAAATTTGAAGTGGTTGCCAGGTGAGCGTGCCGGAGATAGCGTTTTATTAACTCTATCGGCACGCCTGCGGCAAGAAGAAGAGTGGCGGCGGAGTGGCGAAGGTTATGGATTCTGATAACCGGGACTTTCGCTTTTCTTGCAGCCGGAATGAATATCCTGCTGCGCAGATTTGAAACATGAACCGTCCCGCCAACCGTATTAGTGAAGATTAGATCATGGTCGTACACCTGAGCTATGTTCTCCCTCTCGGGTAATTTCCTTTTGAGCTCCGCCGCCAAAATGCCCGTCATTAACAAAGGTTGCTTGCTCGCCTTGGTTTTTAGCCGATTCTCAATCATTGGATTTTTCCCAGCTCGAATTAATTTTTGCCGTGGGTAAATTTTTCTCCCCTGCAGGTCAATATCAGACCACCTCAGTCCTAAAACCTCCCCTATCCGCATCCCGGTGGTAAGCGCACATAAGAACAACCCGTAGTAATGCCGGTAGTGATTCCTAATCACCCGCAGGAATTTAACCGCCTGTTCCAAGGACCAGACTGGTTGCGAGGTGTCCGGAGTAACCGGCGGCTTTACATCATTGCAAGGATTCTTATCTGTTATTTCCTCATACTTTGCATATTTAAAGACGGAATTAATTAATACATAGGTCTTTCGGGCTACAAACGGTGATTGCTTTTGCTTTGTGGCTAAAAGGGTCTTTACCTTTCTTGACGTGACCTGATGTAGCGGGATGCCCCCTAGAGGAGGGTATACATGATTCTTAGCGGTAACCGCATAATCCTCCAGCGTCCTCGTGGCCAACCCTCTCTTTTTGCAATCCTCCAACCAGGAATCTATACATTGCCCGAATGTGACCTTCGTGGGTTCCGTGTATAACCCCAGGTTAATCTTTGCCAGTTCCCTTTTCGCTTTTTCCCGGGCAATGTTTTTATCCGCTGTCTTTAAGCTGATCCATTTTTGCCGGCGCTTTCCCGGTTCGGACGGCAGGTCAACAATCAAGTACAATGTACCCTTTTTCCCACGGCGCCTTAAATGTCCCTGCATTACAGTTTTTCTCTCCTTATCTATTTTTTTGAAATATATAGGTGCAGTAATTTTTTGGCGAGTCTTGAGTAAAAAGAGTTACTTTCCCGCTGCTGCCGCTTCTTCGTTGCTGGGAGACACGTTTTCTTTCCTGAAGTGATCTCGTATGTTTTCAAGGACGAATAGTTGATCGTGGCGTAAACCCGAAACATCAAGTTGGCGTGTCTCTTTTCGTGACAACATAAAATCAGTAGTAACATTGAAAAATTCGGCCAATTTTGCAAGCATCTCTGGATCAGGGTTTGCCCTCCCTGTTTCCCAATTAGAAAGAGTAGCGCGGTTAATTTGTAGTATTTGAGCCATTTCCTTTTGTTTTAACCCTCTTTCAATGCGCAAGTATTGAATTTTTTCTCCCAGCCTGCTCAATTTCTGCTCACCCCCTTTCCCCTTTAAGATACTTCAATTTTATTAGGAATTCAATAAAAGTGTAAATATTTTTCAAAAAGTCCTTGACATGTGTAAAATATGCGCTTATAATAGATGTGTAAAATATGCGCACGAGGAGGCGTATTAATGAGCCAAGAACTGTCTATGAACCCGGAACTATTTGGGGCAAACCTTAGATTCTTTCGCACCCTCTCCCGGCTATCTCAAGAGGAACTTGCCAAAAAGTCGGGAGTAGCGGTGCATATCATCAGCCGCATTGAACGGGGAGCTATGAAGCGTATTCCTCTTAATGTGGCTTACCCTATTACTCAGGTTTTTAACTGTACGATAGAGGATTTTTTTTTAGAACGTGATGTGCAAAAAATGCGCATGAAGGGAGGTGTTTGATTATGTCTGTTCCGGCCTCAAGGCGCTTTGACAACCTGGGTGATGTTTTAAAGCCTTCTGAGGTCAGAGACTTTCTGGGGATTTCCCAGACTACCTTATACCAATGGCTTCAGGACGGGACCATTCCCGCCATAAAAATTGGCCGGAGGTATATGATAGTGAAACAAAAGTTTGGTAGAAAATTCGGTTTTATTAGTTGACGGGAGGTAACTTGATGGACGATTTTGTTGCTCGTTTTGACCCCCATAATCCCAAACACCTGAAGGCATATATGGATTGGGAGTGGGGCGGGGAAGACTGGCCGGAAAACTTTAAACCTAGTCCGGAACAAGACAATTCTTTTACTTTTATGCGGTTAAGGATTGTCTTGGCCCAGTGTTGGTGCGAAGAAAAACTAAAGGGGGAGGTGAAGAGGTGCAGACAGTAAGCGGAGAAGGACAGTATACGCCGGTTTTTCTTGATTATGAGGGCAACCGCATTGTTGCCGGGGTTGACACTTACTTAAAAGAGACGGAGGCTGAAGCGCGAGAAGTGGGGAGGCAGGCGATCCTCTTTTGCCTCCTGGGAAACTTCAGGTATAACGGGGAGGTAATTCGTATTTCAAAAAAATTTGTAGTAGTGCCGAGGCGGCTTAAATTAGTTGACGTCCCCATCCAAATAATTTCAGGTCCGCTTTATGAACGAGCGGTGAAAAGAGTTGAACAAGAGGAGGTTCTGCCGTCCTTGCGGGAGGCGTTAAAATAACCTCGTCCCGGCCCGGCCTCGTGTTGTGCGGGGCGCAGGAATCAGCGTGGAGGGCGCCGGGATGCCTGATGATACGCCGTATATTTGGCGCGGGGGGCTGGTAGCCCAGCGGAGTGGCCACGTGGTGTACTAGACGCAAAGCCCGGGCCGGAGGTACACAGCAGGTTCGATTCCTGCCCGCGCCGTTTTACAAGAGCCGGGGTGGCGGAAGGTATA
>JALNXC010000205.1 GCA_023230535.1 Alkaliphilus sp.
AGCCTATGCGACGGCCTTGATCCTCATATCATTACTTCTTATAATAAATATGGTTTCAATGGTTCTGATTTTTAGAAAAAGGAGATCAACCGAATGAATATTATTGAATTGGCAAATTTAAATGCATTTTACGGTGACAAAAAAGTATTAAATAATATCAATATGAAAATAAAAAAAAATAAAATAACAGCTATTATCGGACCTTCGGGCTGTGGAAAGTCTACCCTGTTGACTGTTTTAAACAGGATGATAGGAGAGAATGGCGGGAGCATTGAGGGTAAAGTTGTTTTTAATGGAAAGGATATTTTAAATTACCCTAAAAATGAGTTAAGAAGAAAAGTAGGAATCGTTTTTCAAAAACCGAGCCCATTTCCATTATCGATATATGGAAACCTTGCTTATGCCCCTTTATATTATGGAGTCAAGGATAAAAATTTGTTGGATAATATAGTAGAAAACAAATTAAAGATCTCAGGGCTCTATGAGGAGGTAAAGGACGACTTTAAAATGTCCGCACTTGAGCTCTCAGGCGGCCAACAACAGAGGCTATGTATAGCAAGAGCCCTCACGGTAGAGCCCGATGTGTTATTGATGGACGAACCCTGCTCGGCATTAGATATAAAAAACACTGCCAACATAGAGGACATGTTATTAAATTTACTGGATGATTATACTATTATAATTGTTACTCATAATCTTTTTCAAGCGAAAAGAATTTCGGATTATACCGTGTTTATACTGGACGGAGAAATTGTTGAGTTCGGTGAAACAGAGCAAATATTTAATAATCCGAAGGATAGAAGAACTAAGGAATATATAGAAGGAATGTATGGCTAAAACACACAGGATAATAACCGCTACCGCCATACTCATTTTATCACTCCCCATCAGTCCTGCCCGCAAAATAAATAAAACTCACATAACAACAAAAATGAAGCGATGGGGACGGTTCTTTTTGTTATAAATCTTCTTGTTCAGTTATATCACCTACTGTTCAGTTTATTGTAATAATGGAATGCAATAGGAACCGTCCCCGGTGCATCCTCCACTTTGCTAATCGTACCGCCGATACTCATAAAGCCTAACATTACTAATTGGCTGAGTGCAGGCTTTCTTAGTGCCCCCGAACATAGGGCAATAAAGGCCGGCAAGGTCAACTCCGAAGTCATACCAATGCCTTGCATATCCTGAATATGCATTAAAAAATCATTATTATTTAAGGAGATAGTCCCGCTAATATTCTTCTTGTTTGCTTTAAAATAGTTAAAAGCCGTGTTTACATTCTCCCTTGCATCCCTGTTGGTTCCCAAGCCTGTTCTTTCAAATTTGCCTGTTCCGGAGACAATCTCCGTTTCAATTTTATATACACCAATCATCCCTAAATCCCCATGGGCAACAGTATACACATGGCCCGGTCTTCCCATTCCTTCAGGTATCAGTTTGTCACCACCTTGTTCAGGAACTGAAACAAATTCCTCCTCGAAGGTTTCCTTATCTATGTAGGAAAAATGTACATCATAAAACTCCATGCCGCCAATTTTCTTTAATTGCTCCTTTACTCGTCTTCTTCCGATTAAGGCATATTTGAGGATTTCTTCAATGTCTTCCCTGCTAAGCTCTCCGTGAGGATAAATAAGTTTAATCAAACCTGAAACCGTCTTCCTTACCGCTATAACATCCCTCTGATTAAGATTATTACCCAGCCCAAAATAATTATCTATGCTATCACTATAGGACCTTTTCCTCATTTCTCTAAAAAATTCCGCAATATAATCAGTAATAAAGCCATATTCGCCGGTGAAAAATTCCGATCTGTATTTAGGTATTTCCCAATTCCCATGCTTTTCGATTATAAAAGGACGTTTAACTCGAGAGGACCCTAATTTTCTCCATGTATAGTAACTCCCTCTTTTTCTACATTTGCAAAGAAAGGAAGCTCATCCACCCAGTCATAAAAATAATTATAGTTATTTTCGATTATTGATAAAATGGATCGCCTTTCCCCTTTTCAGAAACCAGAAAGTTTAGTGTTAAATAAAATTATCATTTATGAAAATAATAAATTTTTTTATATCCACTAATTTATTTTTTAAAATATCATATATTATATTTTTATTTATGCTTATATATTCATGCGATAATATATTCCTAAGACCAACCATATTTACATAAACCTCAGTTTCATCATCATTTAGGTACTTTTCCTTATTTAAAATAACAAAGGCCTCCCCAAATGTTTCCGGGTTCCCCATATTGTTATCTACTACGATATGGGTTGCGATATCAATTATCATGTTTATAGCTATAAACAAATTATATTCTACCACATCCTGGATAATATCATCCCTTAAAAAATCATCTAATGATATATCTTTAAATCTTTCCATCTTATTTAATGAAATTGACAATTGGTTTAGCCTTTTTTTAATTACATCTACATTAATCATCTAGTTCTACCTCCCTTTTTAACCTTTTTATGGTTGCATCATATGATAAATCCAAATATTTCCTTATATCATTATATTCAAATAAGGTTTTTACTTTATATCTACTTTCTATCATTTTGTCATGAGCAAAAAGTAGTATGTTGTTTTTATAAATTTCATATTTTAATAAAGGGGGCGCAGTATTCAAAATAACCAAATCAACCTCTTTTTTAAAAGCCTGTGACAGATTTGCTTTGATTCTAAGATATGTATCTGTATCTATTTCTTTTTCCAGATATATCGCAACATCTATATCGCTATCATCCCTTATTTTATTACTAGAATATGAACCGAATACATAAGCAAAGCTTATGCACTCATATCCCATTAAAATATCCCTGCCTGTTTTAATAATTTCCATATTATCCATCTCCTAAAATATATACAAGAAGGGTTTGAATTTTATCTTTCATATATATTGACCCCCTCTTTTATTACATTTGTGAAAAACGGGAGTGCCTTTGCCCAATCATAGAAATAATCATAATTATTTTCAATGATTGATAAAACTATCCCATGACGGGTTATCAAATCTACAACCATGTCCAATACTTCATCTCGTTTTTTATTAATTTCCCCTTCATCCATATCAACCAAAACCATAATGTCCAAATCTGAGACCTCATCGCTTTCTCCCCCGGCATAGGATCCATATACGATTATTTTTTTCAATAACTACGCCACCTGAATAACGAATGGCTTGTACAACTGTGCGGATATACCCTCGATGGATTTTAACTAATTGTTCTGTGTTGAATCTCTCAGGTAATTTTGTTGGGTCATGCATATCTACAAAAAGTAAGAATATCTTGTCACAAAAAATCCTATTTGTATTCAGCTCTTGTTATCTTTTCATTTCTTATAATCCGCATCTCTTATTCAACAAAATAGCCACCACCTTGATCTGCAACAAAACGCAATTTTCCTGTTTTCGAGGATGGCCAAAGTTCCTTAACTTTCTTTGAAACTTTCATACGATTATAATATTTTGAATATTTTGATGCTACATTTATACAATCTCCAAATGCTTTAACATCATAATATCCCCCCAAGTTAAAATATTAGAAAAGCCACAGGGGATAGTCCCCTGTGTCAACAAAGACCGACCAAGTGGACAGCCTCCGTGGGTTTTCATAGCAATGATAAAGATGTAAAGCTTCTACAACAAATCATTAAATCAATTTCAGCACCGTATCTTCTTTCAATTTCTCTCTTAATTGCTCTCTTAAATATTCAAGTAATTCTTCTATGTCTTTTTCATTTTCAATAGTCCTGGCTCCGTGAAATATGTTGGCTATGCTCATATTGACAGTTTTTTTGGTGATATAGATTCCCTTGCCCTCCCCGCCGGCAATTGATTGCTCTTTATCTTCC
>JALNXC010000206.1 GCA_023230535.1 Alkaliphilus sp.
GACGGCAGGGTGGTGAAATCAATCAGGGCATCTCAGTATACGGCGGAAAATAAAATATCGGATGAAAAAATTACAAGGGTGGTGCTGGATCTTCATGAGAATATGGAACATGGGGAGCCCTATGTGGAGGTAAAAGATAATAAATTGGAAGTACATGTGGAGGGGGAACCCTTTAAAACAATACTGTATGAGGAGACGGGTTGGACAACCTCAAAATTTACACTCAAGGGCTCGAGAGTTACCAGATATGATGTGGAACGCCGGTTAACACCGAATATGATAGATATAACTGTCCCCAAGACGGACATAGATTTAGAGCCAATGAATCTTGATGTTGACGATCATATTATAAAGACGATCAATATATATGAAAATGGAGAAAACTATAATATTAAATTAGAGTTACAGGATGCCGTGGTGCACAGTATACTTTCATCTGAAAGAGAAAAGGATTTGGTGTTGGAACTCAACAATAAAGATGCTAAGTATAGGGAAATACTCATTATCATAGATCCCGGGCACGGTGGTTCCGATCCGGGTGCCATTTCACCGATACTCAATATGAGGGAAGCCGAAATTGTGCTGGATATATCCTTGAGATTAAACAAATTATTGATAGAGGAAGGTTTCAGGACTTATATGACCCGCGTGGATAATCTGAATAAAGATTTTAAATTGGATTTACAGGATCGGGTAGAGGCTGCAAATGCATTGCAGGCAGATTTATTTATCAGCGTTCATGCTAATTCGTTTATGAGTAATTCCATAAGCGGGATTGAAACTTTTTATTCTCCCAAAGATATGAGCGGCAAAAAACTTGCTCAAGTGATTCAATCCACATTGGTAAACGATTTAAAAATGGTAGACAGGGGGGCGAAGCCGACAAGTTATTTTGTTCTTGAACACACGATTATGCCGGCAGCTTTGATTGAAACGGGTTTCTTGTCAAATCAATCGGATGAAGCAAAGCTTGCGACAAATAGTTATAGGGAACAGGTTGCGGAGTCCACATACAGAGCCATTATCGAATATTTTGAAACTACACGGTAGGGGCGGGTTTCTGTGTTCCGGGGTTATAAAGAGTCGGGCACACCGGCAAACAGATATCCGGCTTCCGGATAGTAGGGGCGGACCCGTGTGTCCGCCCTATTTAAATTATAATTTGTTTATATACATTAAAGGAAAAATTGATGTATAATATAGTACTAAAGGCAGGTTTTCAGGAGGGAAAATATGATAGATATCTTAGGTTATCTACTGATTTTTTTAGCAAGATTGATCGACGTAAGTTTAGGAACTATTCGTATGATTATGGTAGTGCGCGGAAAACGCATAGTTGCCGCATGTGTCGGATTTATGGAAGTAACTATTTACTTATTGGCTATAAGCAGGGTTCTCAGTAGAATGGATAATCCGTTTAATGTTCTTGCATATGCCCTCGGTTATGCCATGGGCAACTATGTGGGTATTTTTTTGGAAGAAAAAATGGCACTCGGAAATATCATTGTGCAGGTGATACTTGAACATGAGGTCGATGAATTGGTTGAAAAATTGAGAGATAACGGGTTTGGAGTGACCGTAGTGGAAGGATGCGGGAGGAAAGGGATGAGGCATCTCTTAAACGTAACCCTTCAAAGGAAAAAACTGTCTAAACTATATAATATCATAGACAATCATGATAAAGGGGCCTTTGTTACCGTAACCGATGCACGGGCTATCCGCGGGGGATATTTTACGGGCGTGAAGAAATAATGAATAGTAAACGAATCTCCATAATATAATTTATATATAGGGCTTCTTTAGCGGATATATAAGGAAATTATATGATTGGGGGATGATATGGCATGAAATCTTTGCGGCGGGTTGTTATTTTACTCATAGTATTTTTATTGATCTCGTTGACGGGTTGCGGATTTTTTAAGGATAAAAATGAGACAAAGGATGTCAGTTTAATGATGGACATAGGAATATCCGAAGAGGACGGATTAAGGGAAACGGTCCTCTATTATAAAGACAGCAAGGGGTTCATTGTTCCCGTTATGAGGAGAATACCCCGGGAAGAGGGTGCCGGGAGGGCTGCTATAAATTTATTAGTGGATGAGCCCGGTCTGAGGGATGATTTGGCGGCGATAGGGCTGTTGCCGGTTTTACCTGCGGGTACTGAAGTAGTGGGTATGTCCATAAATGAGGGACTGGCCAAAGTGGATTTTAATGAAAACATACTATCTTATGATACTGAGATCGATGAGCGGGCCATTGTTCAGTCTCTCGTATATACATTGACGGAATTTGAGGCGATAGATAAAATTCAATTGCTGGTAGACGGGAAAAAGATGAAGAAACTCCCTCACGGGACAAAAATAAAAGAGCCTTTACAGAGGGAAAATATAAATCTGAGCATGGATTTACAGGATGAGGAAATACCTGTTGTGGTGTATTATAAAGGTACAACTAATGGTGAGGATTCATTTTTTATTCCTGTAACAAAGGGAGTCAATGCATTAAAGGCTGATATAAAGAGCGCTCTAATATCGTTGGTTGAAGGGGCCCCGGAAAATACCGGATTATACAGTGAATTGCCGGCGGGCGTGGTATTAAATAATGTATATATAAAAGACGGGGTTGCATATATTGATTTCAGTGAAGAAATTAAAAATATGCCCGGCAATGCAACACATCAGCAATCGATGATATATGAGTTGGGTTTTACCCTCAGGGAGATAGAACCTTCGATTTCACAAATTCGTATCCTGTCCGGCGGCAAGGAGATAGAATTAAATTCTGAGGTGAGCCTGAATTTACCGCCATATTTAAACATACATTAATTAGGAATCGGAAAAAAGTAGGGGCAGACCCATGTGTCTGCCCGCAAGGGATACAACAGGTTGTAGGGGCAGACCCGTGTGTCTGCCTATTAGAGGTCAGAAATCGGGGGCCGGTGTTCCGGAATTATAAAAGGTCAGGCATGCCGGCAAACCGATATCCGACTTCTAAGTTGTAGGGGCGGACCCGTGTGTCTGCCTATTAGAGGTCAAAAATCGGGGGCCGGTGTTCCGGAATTATAAAAGGTCAGGCATACCGGCATACTGATTTCCGGCTTCCAAATGAGAGGAAAATAATTTTGGAGAATAACAGAGGAAATAAAAACCTTGGACAAGCTGTAATCGCAACGGAAAACGAACATAAATTAAAGGAAATAGGGGCAATTTTAAAGGACCTTCACCTGGAGGTTTTATCAATAAAAGATGTAGGCTTGGAGGGGCTCGAAATAATAGAAAATGGCGATACATTTGAAGAAAATGCCTTGATTAAGGCGAGAGCGGTTATGGAGCGGGCAGGTAAATTAGCAATAGCGGATGATTCCGGTCTGGAAGTTGATATATTGAATAATCGGCCCGGGATATATTCGGCCAGATTTGCAGGAGAAAATGCAACAGATGATGAAAACAATAAAAAGCTTCTCAAATTGCTTGAAGCTGTTCCGTTATACGATAGAACAGCACGATTTGTCTGCAGTATTGCAGCTGTATTTCCAAACGGAGATGCTATTGTCTTAAGGGGCGAATGCCCGGGTATAATCGGATTAGAGCCAAAAGGTAGAGGAGGATTCGGCTATGATCCTCTATTTATAGTGGAAAAATATAATAAAACCTTTGCGGAATTGGGAGAGGGAAAGAAAAACAGGATCAGTCATCGTGCCGTGGCTTTGGAAAAATTAAAAAAAGAGCTGAAGGCAAGATTGAAGAATAGATAATGAGGAAATTTTTTCGGAGTCATGTCACATATATTTGATTTTTATAGAATAGGGGAAAATTTCATTATTTTATTGTTTGACATATAGCAGTTCACATGATA
>JALNXC010000207.1 GCA_023230535.1 Alkaliphilus sp.
CCCTGTATGATTTTGTGGGAAAGGAATTGATAGCCCTTTTGAGTATTGCGCCAAATCTGGTACCCGGAACCGTATTTGCCATGGGGATACATATAGTGTTTATACATATGGCACTTGCTGATACCGTATTAGGAGTAATAATGGTTCATCTTATATATACTTTACCTTATTCCGTAAGTATCATGAGGGATTTAACACAATCTATAGGGGGGAGATTGGAAATGCAGGCCTATGTTTTAGGGGCATCGCCTTTCAAATCATTTATTTATATCACCCTGCCACTGCTTGTGCCGGGAATAAAAACAAGTATAGGTATGGCTTATATCATCTCGTCCGGTCAATATTTCATCACCCTATTGATAGGCGGAGGAAAAGTTAAAACGTTCAGTGTGCTCATGGTGCCATTCATAGCAAAAGGGGACCGTGCTTTAGGTTCTGCCTATGCTCTTATATTTATGATGTCTACGCTTTTGATTCTTATAATAACAGATAGAGTTACAAAAAAATTACCATATCAAAATGATGGGGGAAAATATAGATGGAATTGGAATTGAGAAATATATCTGTTACACTGTCTAATAAAAAAATATTGAAGTTCATAAATCTAAAAGTTGAAGACGGGGAATTCATATCGCTTTTGGGTGCTTCCGGATGCGGGAAGAGTACCTTGTTAAAAACAATAGCAGGCCTTATAGATCAAGATGAGGGTTCTGTTGTATTGGGCGGAAATATAATAGATAAAACACCTGCCCACAAGCGAAGAACCGTTATTGTTTTTCAAGACCTCAGACTGTTTCCTCACATGACAGTCGCGGAAAATATAAGTTTTCCTTTAAAAATGCTCGGTATTGATAAAAATGGACGCAGGAAAGAAGCGATAAATCTGCTCGGGAAGGTTAAATTGAAAGGCTATGAAGACACGCATGTGGACAAAATGTCGGGCGGGCAGATACAAAGGGTCGCTTTGGCTCGTGCCCTCGCCGCTAAACCCATGGTATTACTTTTAGACGAATCTTTCTCCAGTCTTGATATCAATTTGAGAAAAGATATGCAAGAATTAGTCCTGGAGCTGCAGAGGGAATATAAGATAACTACCATACTTGTAACTCATGACCAAGAAGAAGCACTTACAATGTCCAATAGAATAGCTTTTATGCATAACGGTCAAATAGAACAATATGATACGCCGGAGAATATATTTAAAAAACCGATAAATACTATAGTAGCTGATTATTTTTCAAAAGGTACATAGGTACATGGAAAAATAATAAACAACAAATTTATCAGCCGGCTATTCAGCAGCAATGTAGATAGAGAAACCGGAAAGTACAAATGCCTTATAAGACCTTCGGCAATAAAGATAAATAAATTTAAAAACGGCGAATATATAGTAGCGGAAAAAATATATCAAGGAGATAGCTATTTATTAAAGCTGAATAATACCGATAGCAATTTAAAATTAGAAAGTGTTGTTCCGGATTTTACGGCCATTATAGAAGGGGACAGGGTTAATATAGAATTAGATAAGGACAAGCTCATTTTCATACCTGAAAAACAGGCTTGTTCATAGATTTTAAGTTGGCATTTTCTCCAAAAATTTTGTATTGTTCATATACATGTTCTATATACTCATTCCTATCTTTTATTTTTGGTATAATAACTTTTTTCATATTTCCTTTTCCAAATAGCAAGCCCTTTTTTATCCCTTCCTTATCCGGGGTGATATATAAAATGTTTTCCATAAATAGATATGGATTTAAAAGGGCTACCGCCGCTACTATATCCCAAATATATATTCCATCGTTTCCAAAGGAATTTTTTTCTCTATCAAACCAATATATAGAACTTTGATATAACCATTTTTCAAAATCATTTCCTTCTTTTAGTTTATTAAATCTTTTTCTGGTAAAAAACCCGTCTAAACAGGTATTTCCCGTAGCTATAATAATGGATTTGCCGTGTTCTAATACATTCAGGGCTGCTTTATGATTGCAAGAAAAATTTAGCTCATTTAAAATTTTATTATTTATTATTAACGGTTCGGTTATACCGCCCATTAATGAGATATTCTTTATTTTTTCATAGAAGGTATTGTCTATCTGCCAAGCATGATATAAATTTGTTAAGGATCCTGTTGCCAATATAGATAATTCCCCATTATATTTATTTGCCATCTCTACCAAAAATTTTGCGGCTTCATTATTCCTATAAGAACCCTTTGAACCTTTATAAATCGGAATATGTGAATATCCGATGTTTTTCATAAAAGAAATTGTATTTGAATATACAATTTCCAATTCATTATTCCCAAACGTTGTATTTATTCCCAAAACCTCCGTGTTTTCCTGGGCTAAAGTATATATGATTGCAAGGCCGTCATCTATATCACAACCATCTATGGAAAAAGTATTATCGCAATCTATTATTATTTTCTTAGTCATGATATCACCCCCACTTTTTAATAGAAAATAATGCTCTGTTTTTTACTGTGTTAATTCCTGTAGATATTTTCTCATCTGTACCGAGCAGTTTGCATAGAATGTGCTCAACATTTGCACCGGATTTTTTTATCATGCCTGAACAGGTAGCACAGTAAGCATATATTTTTTTATCATACGTTTTAAACCCGTCCTGTAAGTTTTTAGTCAATTCTTTTTCCTTTATGAATGCACAACCTCCTGCACCACAGCATTGAATATCGCTTATTTCCTGAAAATTGTTCTTATCAATATATTTTTCCAACATTCTATAGATTGTTCTATGTTCTTTATCCGGGCAGGGTAAAAATAATAAACCCTCTATTCTATTAAAATTATCCTTAAAAATTAAACTGTCCATTATTTTGTCATGTTCATATATCATGGAGATCTTAATATCTGAATTGTTTTTTAAGTAGTGATAACAATTGGGGCATAATAATATCAATTCTTTAATTTTTAATTTTTCAAAATTTTTGTTTAATCTGTCTCTTACATCTTCCTGTTCTTTTTTCATGCCTAAATCATCCATAGGCTTGCCGCAACAATCAAATATTGTGGAAATTTTAAAGACCTTTTTTAACTTTTCCGAGATGGTTTTAGTGACGCCGGGATAGTATGACGGGAAATTGCATCCGGGAAAAAAAGCTGCTTCACTATTTATATTTTTATAATTTTTGAAAACATAATTTCTTTTTTCTAATAACAACATACTATAACCATTTCTATATAAATTGTAACCTTCTTCTATTCTTTTTTCTCTTAAATTCAAAGATAATTGTCGTCCGTCTATATCAACCGGGCAAACATCTTTGCATTTTCCACAGAGATAACAATTGTATGCAAGGTTGGATAAAGCAGCATAATCTTTCAAATTTATATTATACTTTTTTAAAAATAGACAGTGTTTCGTGCATTCTCCACAATCAATACATTTTTCATAGTTTACTGTCAAATCCTTCACCTTCTTATTTATATAGATTTGCTATTATGTCAATGTTTTTTCCCTTTCTATACATATATTGTAGTTTTTGCATTTCTATCATTGTTCTGAATCTGCCTTTTTTTATAAATCGTCTTTCCGAAGTTTCAATTTTTGCCCCGGTCAGGGCTATTTTTTCTCCGTCGGCTTTTATATCCATTGATAATTGATAATCTTCCATAAGGGGAATCTCCGCAAATCCTCCCAATTTATAAAAATAACTTTTGATTATAAATATTCCTTGATCGCCAAAGGCTATATTTCTCAGTTTGACTCTCAGATTGGACATAAGAGTGCATATCTTCATAAGAATATTTTTACTGCCAAATTTTATTCTGAAACAACCTACTTTATATCCCCGGCGGATTATTCTATGAATTTGGCCG
>JALNXC010000208.1 GCA_023230535.1 Alkaliphilus sp.
CAATTAAGGTATTCACCAATCTTATTTCTAAACGTAATGAAAAGATTGCAGGATTTAGCACTCTTCAGTTTTTGTGGGAACTTGCACACAATGAAATTGAAATGAATAAGCAACCGACTGAGGCCTTTTTAGAAGAGTGCCGCCATCTCTTTTTAGCTATGTCTGGAAAATCAAATATAGCACGTGGCTGGCTCGGTCCTGTTCTGGAAAAAGAAGGGGTTAAGATGATTGATTTTCAGAAGATTAAGGGAAGAAAAGCCGGGAAAGCACGTTCAAGATATCTTGACCATCTCTACAATAAAGTAAATGAATATATTTCCCGTTATCCCTCAGGTTTAGATGATAAATTAATCGAGGAACGAAAACAGAATATACTTAAAATCAGAGATTTCTTTTCAGCAAGTGAAGAGGATTGGTATGATTATCAATGGCATATAAAACATATTTTTAAAAATAAAGAAGGACTGGAGAAACTAAAACAGCTGGTACCTTTGACTGATGATGATGTCAGAGCTATTGACTTATCTTTAGAGAAAGGCATTCCTTTTGGTATTACCCCGTATTTTTTGGCACTCTTCGATTTCTCTCGCAGTGATAGAAAGTATGATTACCAGGTACGTTCTCAAGTAATTCCACCTATATATTATGTTGAGCTTATGGACAAACATCGACAGGAGAGGAATTACTATTTTGACTTTATGGGTGAGCATGATACCTCTCCAGAAGAACTTATCACCCGCCGTTATCCCATGATTTCCATATTAAAACCATATGATACCTGTCCTCAAATCTGTGTTTATTGTCAGCGCAATTGGGAGATTACCGGACCCATGCTGCCAGAGGGAATGCCCACCAAAGAGAAGATTGATCAGGCTATCTCCTGGTTTTCTGACCATCCAGCAATGATTGATATACTGGTTACCGGCGGAGATCCATTAGCTTTAGATGACAAACTTATCAAATATATAATGGATAAGTTGTGTTCTTTTAAACATGTAATAAATATTCGCTGGGGTAGCCGAATTTTTGTTACTCTCCCATATCGAGTTACGCATAGTTTAGCTGAATTGCTGTCAAAATATGTGGAGCCTGGTAAGCGTAATGTAGCCATAGTGACACACATTGAAAGTGCTGCTGAGGTCACACCAGATTTAGTTGAAGCAGTTAGAAAGGTAAGGAATAAGGGTATTTATTTTTACAATCAGTTGGTCTACACCTTAGAAACCAGCCGCCGTTTCCAAAATGCCTCCACTAGAATTGCTATGAAGAAGGCAGGAGTGGACCCATACTACACCTTCTACCCTAA
Source organism: Alkaliphilus sp. (assembly GCA_023230535.1). GTDB lineage: Bacteria > Bacillota > Clostridia > Peptostreptococcales > Natronincolaceae > JAAZJW01. The sequence continues at coordinate 1,307 of JALNXC010000208.1, forward strand.
AGGAAAGATGGAACATAAAGATTACCTGGTTCCTGTAGCACGCCTCTGGCAGGAACGCAAGGAGGAGGCTCGCCTCTTACCAGGAATCTTTCGAACCGATGAGCCGGTCTTTAATGTACCTCGACTTGGGAAAAATCATATCAGAGCATGGCAGGATAGAGAACTAATTGCCCTAACCTCGCAAGGGGAAAGAGTTTATCTCTGGCATCCCTGGGAGAAGGGAATTGCCCCGGTGGAGCCCTATCTTTACCAGGATATCCCTATTTATGAATATTTACAAGAATTAAAACAGCGGGGAGAAGATGTTGAAGAATACAGCTCTATCTGGTATTACTACTAAAGCTGACGAAATATGAAAAACCTTAACAATTATTTTTCCTTCAAGTGTGACACTTCTTAATACCTAAGAAAGGGAGGTGGTTTGGCAAGAATAGAAAAGAGTATTGTTTAAATTTTAAATATTCAATAATTATATTAAAAAGAGGAGGGAAAGATGAGAAAACTGGTTAGATATATCTTAACAATATTTATTTTACTGTTTATGTTTTCCGCAACTTGCTCAGCCACTGTTTTTTTAACCTTTGGTTCTGGAAGTCCAGGCGGAGTCTACTATCCCATAGGTGGAGCAATGGCTGATCTATGGACAAAATTGCTTGAAGTTGACATGACCTCACAGTCAACCGCTGCTTCAGTAGAAAACTGTCGGTTGACCGGGAGCAATGAGATTCAATTAGGAATGGCAATGGGTGATGTTGCCTATAAAGCCTATCATGGCGAGGTTCAATTTGAAGGAGATGCACAGCCAATCCTATCCTTATTCTCTATGTATCCCGCACCACAGCATTTTATCAGCATTGACCCTGAAATAAAATCGGTAAGAGATTTAAAAGGCAAAAAAGTATCAGTTGATGCTCCTGGAAGTGGATGTGAAACAATGGCTAAATGTATTATAGAAGCAGCTGGGTTGACCTATGATGATATGCATGTAAGCTATTATTCACAGCCTGAAGCAGCTCAAGCCATAAAGGATAAGAATATTGACGCTCTCTTCTACAATTTTGCTTATCCAGGATCAGCTGTTCAGGAAATTACGGCAGTTAGGGATGTCTATTTTGTACCAATAGAGGATGATATTATTGAAAAATTGTCCGTCGAATATGGCTATTACCTGCCCGGTATAATTCCAGCGGGAACCTATAAAGGCCAGGATGCCGATGTTCCAACCCTTCAGGTAGGAAACGATATAGTTGTTAATATTAATGTTGATGAAGAATTGGTTTATCAATTGACCAAGTCACTATTTGAAAATGTTGAAGAAATCATCAATGTTCACCCTGTGGTAGAACTATTCATACCGGAAAACGGTGTGAAAACAGCTATCCCGTTACATCCCGGTTCGGCAAGATATTTTGAGGAAGTAGGATTAGGAGAATTTGTACGTAAATAAGAATGGTAAAGGAGTCAGGGAATTAATTTCCCTGACTCTTCTTTTTGCATTAATTTTATATTTCTCAGGGTACAATCTTATCGCATATTCCAGTAGTCCCGAAAAACATTATTTTTTAAAAATTATTAGCAAAGAAAGCGGGGCAACTTTGTTGACCATTGAGGTCTGTTATGGGGAGGTCTTTTTCTATGAGTATACCAACTCTAGAGATTTAAATCCTATTATTGATGTTTTTCAGGTAAAAGATGATGGCTATTTTTATCTTTTAGAAGAGCGGTTTTCCTGGTACGGAGTAGGACAGGAATATCATAAATTAAAAGATATCTATTATGAAGATGGTATGGTTGTTGTTAAATTGAATAAGGAATTTAAGGTATTAACACTGAGAATTGCCTATACGGTAGAACAAAGATTAAAGATAAAGGATATGGAGTATATAATCAATGATTTAGCAAAAAGTGGGGAAGCTATTGATATACTAATTGAAATAAAAGGAGGTCAAAAAAATAATGAATAACATTAAGATAGATGAACAACAGGAAATAGATAAATCGTTATTAAAAAAGACAATGAATGAAGCTGATAAAATTACAAAAGAATTAGAAGAATTTGAGTTTAAGGCAAAAAGAGACCTGAAAGGACACTGGAATATTCCTATTCTGGTAGCCTCTGTAGGTCTGTTTCTATTTCATATGTATACCGGATGGTTTGGTGCTTATTTCAGTATAATTCAACGTTCTATACATTTTATGTTAATCCTGATAATAACCTTTTCTTTATTTGCACGGACAGAGAAGGACAGGAGAGATATGATTCAATGGTATGATTTTATTTTTATCGGATTATCTATAGTCCTTTGTTTTTATGTTCTAATTAATATTCATGAATTGGTTTGGAGGGCTGGAAATCCAAATAAAGTTGATGTTATTCTAGGGGTAGTCCTTATTTTAATCACATTAGAAGCTACCAGGAGAGCAGTAGGGAGCCCTTTAATGTTTGTTGCCATCTTTTTTCTGTTCTATGCCCTGGTACTGGGACCATACTTGCCGGGGAGGTTTGCCCATGGCACCTTTTCTCTC
>JALNXC010000209.1 GCA_023230535.1 Alkaliphilus sp.
CACTTCCCACTTCTCATTTCCCACTTCCCACTTCTCATTTCCCACTTCCCACTTCTCATTTCCCACTTCTCACTTCTCATTTCCCACTTCTCACTTCCCACTTCCCATTTCCCACTTCTCATTTCCCACTTCTCACTTCCCATTTCCCACTTCCCATTTCCCACTTCTCAGATATTACTCACATGCATAACTATCAAAATATCCCTGAATTAACACTATAGGCGTGCCTTTATCTCCACTTCCGCTGGTTAAATCACATAAGCTTCCCAACAAATCAGTAATTTGTCTCGGAGTCGTTCCTATTTTTTCTCCGGGGGGCCTTTCATTATTATCTTTATTTTTTATCTTGTTCTTAATTGCCTCGGCCATATCCTTGCCGTCTAAGCTACCAAATTCATTATCGGCAACATACTTTAATTTTATTTCATCTAACGTTCCTTCAAGTCCCCTTGTATATCCGGGTGATACTACCGGATCTGCAAGCTCCCATATCTTTCCCATCGGATCCTTAAATGCACCATCTCCATACACCATTACCTCTATATTTTTGCCGGTTTTCTCTCGCATTAAACTCTGAATGCTCTCAACTACCTCTTGGCAATCCTTAGGAAATAATTTAATTGTAGTATCTGTGGCCGTATTAGAACCTAGGAGGCCATAGTCCGGATTAAATCCGCTTCCATCTATAGATTTTGTCAATAATTCGTCCAATCCATACACATTTATCGCTCCCGCTTTCAACAATAATCTTTTTGTTCTATGTCTATCATGAATATTTGCAATCAATATCTCTTTAGTATATTTTAAAGCAGCCCTGGCATCATTCGCCAAAAATATTTCTATATTATCATCTACCGCCAGCCCTTTATACATTTTTACATAATCTATGCCCGTGAATGGATGTACTACGTATTCACCAAATAACTGTCTATATTTTTTCTCGCTTAAAATATCCGTACAAGGATTAACTCCTGCCTCATCCATCATATCAATATCCATTAAATAATTTCCCACTTCATCCGACGGATAGTTTAAAAATAAATATATCTTTTTGCCGCTCATCGCCAGCCCTTTTAGTACCAAAGAGAACCTGTTTCTGCTCAATATAGGAAATATTACTGCAAAATCTCCCTTGAACTTCGCATTCACGTCCCTGGCAATATGTTCAATAGATGCGTAATTGCCCTGTGCTCTTGCTACTAAAGATTCCGTTATTCCTATCACATCTCTATCCTTAAGGATAAATTTTTCTGCATTCATGGATTTTAGAACTGAATCTACTACAATATTTATTAAATCGTCCCCTTCTTTTATAATAGGAGCCCTAATTCCCCTGATTGTAGTACCTACTGTTCTTTCCATATGAGCATCTCCCCTTCTAAAATATCTAAAAAATCCAATATATCAATAAATTAATTTGTTTCAATATATGCATACATGAATGTCCCCTATGATATTATAACATTTACAACCTACCATTGATAGGTTTATTTATGACCTAAGTATACCGAAGATCAAACCCCGGGGGTTAGAGTGCCTGAAACTTATTAGAAAAGTATAAAACCCTAAAGAAACTTGGCATGTCGGCATCTGATATGTGATTGTGCATATGTACAATATATGGGCAAAAAATAATAAGGAGTGGACAAATCGTCCACCCCTAGGGTTAAGCATAAAATCAAATATCTACTAAATTTTATTTTGCATTTCTGTGCGCCTTTTCAACGGCAGCAATATAATCTTGAACCGTTATGGTAACAGTTGATGTAAGTTCCGGTTCGTCCGGCACATGTGTATGATTGGGATCCCTCTCCTTGACCTTCATCGATTTAATTTCATTCACTGTCTTGCCGACCATCCATTTTTCTAATTCTGCAATCTGTTCAAACCATTCTTTGCCGATATCCGATGCCTTCTTCATATTATAATCGTTACCCAGTTCAACCTTGGTTTTAAAATTTCCTTCTTTATCCGTAACCAATTTGCCTTTATTGTCAAAATCTACTTTAGTTTGGGCACTATCTATAGTTACCTTAACAACCTTATCGTTCCCGTCAAATGCTACGGCAGCAATTACAGTATCGACCTGAGCAACCGGTCCCTTATCTCCTTCCGCATCTTTTGAATCATCAATGGAAGTGATGGAACCAAGCCCTATCTTTGCAATACCCCCATCTTTTGATGATGTATCTCCTACAGCCCCGCCATTATTATCCGGTGGTGTAACATCCTGTGGTGGCGGCGATTCCCTTTTACATCCGACCATCATAGAAATAATCAAAATTATTATCAAAAACATCATGAATAATCTTCTCATAATATCATCCCTCCATTCACAAATAAGATTTTATTATAAATATAGTCGCTGCTTTTAGAATATGTATTCTTAAGCAGTTCTATACACCTATATGCTATATTTTTTAAGTTTTATCCTCCCTTTGCACCTTGGCTTTTCATTATTTTTTTCGCACCATCAGTAGCCCTTACTGTTTTGTCGAACATAACCCATATGGCTTCAACCCCTTCTAAATTGTCAACGAGGTTTTTACCTTTTTCGTAAGACATCAAAAATATAGTAGTTGATAAAAAATCAGCAATCCCTGAATCTTCAGTCACTATAGTGACTGAACGAAAATAATCCCCGGGCATAAATGTTTCCGGGTCTATAATATGGTGGATGCGTTTATCATCTACAACATAATACCTTTGATAGTCTCCACTGGTTACCACAGAAGCGTTGTCGACAAAAATCACTTCCAAAACCTCGCCATCGGAAACTATAGATTCATTCGGATTTTGTATCCCTATACCCCATTTTTCTCGAACATAATCAAGAGGTTTTCCAATTGTCCTGGCATTCCCTCCCGCATCTACAATACCGGACACAAACCCTTCCTCCATAACCTCCTTTACCACAACCTCTACTGCATATCCCTTTGCCACCGCGCCTACATCCAATCGCATTTCCTTGTCTTCAAGATATACAGTTCCTTTTTCATCATCTACTATAACCTTATTTATATCCGTATGCTTTGATGCTTCCAGTAACTTTTCCATAGGCGGTATCTTTGCATTTTCAGGATCACGTTCGGCCTCTCCCCTATAATCATGCCATATTCTGAGCACAGAACCCATTGCAATGTTTGTTTTCCCTCCTGTGCGATTATACCAATCTTTAGAAAAATTAATAAGATCTATTATCTGTTTATCAACTTCTACAGGTTGTATGCCTGCATTATCGTTTATCGTCTTAATATTATTGATCCCCTCATAATCACTGTAAATATCATATAATTTGTGAAGCTCTCGAAACCTGATTTCAATTTTTTCGGCATAAGAATCAAATTCTTCCTCCGTCTTGGTATAACCTATAACTTGTACAATTGTATCAAACGTATCGAAAAAATTATCACTATATTTAGTATATTCCTCTTTTTCCCCGTTTTGATTTGTATGGCACCCCGATAACAATGATGCAATCAAAATTATTAGAATAGTTGTTGCAACCGTTTTTTTCATTAACATCAGCTTCCCCTCTAAAAATAGTGTTTTATATTGAATACTTATTTATTCACATTATAACATTTAAAATTATTTTTATTGCATCTATATCTGTATTTCTTTAATTTCCAAAATAACATCTATATTTCAAAGCCTATTATTGAAGAAGATTAATTTAACAAATTTATGTAAATAATATCTGTACAAAAACTATGTGAAATATAAATATGTTTCAAATGATGGAAAATATCTATAATCCGGATAAATTTTGCACGCTACCGGGTGATAGACGCTACCAAGTTCGACCAAAA
>JALNXC010000210.1 GCA_023230535.1 Alkaliphilus sp.
AGGAGGTTAAGGGTATTAGGTGGATTGGAGGTTAAGCAGTCTTAAGAATGAATTAGAAGGGGGTGGCATTATGCAATTAACCGGTGCTGAAATTATAATAAGATGTTTGATGGAACAGGGTGTGGATGTGATCTTTGGCTATCCCGGGGGGGCGGCATTGAACATATACGATGCTCTCTATAAAAACAGTGATAAAATAACTCATTATTCGACAGCTCATGAGCAGGGGGCGGCTCATGCGGCAGATGGATATTCCAGGGCAACAGGTAAAGTGGGCGTATGTATGTCAACATCGGGGCCCGGTGCAACTAATTTAGTTACGGGTATCGCTACGGCATATATGGATTCTGTTCCCTTAGTTGCTATAACGGCAAATGTACCTCTACCTTTGATTGGCAAGGACAGCTTTCAGGAGGTAGATGTGGTGGGCATTACGATGCCTATCACGAAGCATAATTTTATAGTAAAAGATATCAATGAATTGGCCGCAATTGTAAGAAGGGCTTTTTATATTGCACAGGAAGGCAGGCCGGGTCCGGTATTGATAGATATTCCAAAAGATATTACGGCTCAGGTGGCTGAATACAGTTATGAGGAGCCCCAACCGGTCAGAGATATTATCGAAACAATAAAAGAAGAAGATATATCGGGTGCGGTGAAGTTGATAGAAAAATCTGAAAAACCGCTGATTTATGTGGGGGGCGGGGCTGTGAGATCGGGCGCTTCGGAGGATATAAGGAAATTTGTACAAAAAGTTCAAGCGCCCGTAGCCGGCACTTTGATGGGATTAGGGGCCTTTCCTTCCACGGATGAACTTTTTACCGGAATGTTAGGAATGCATGGTACGAAGGCTTCAAATGTCGCTGCTACACGATGTGATCTATTGATTGGAATTGGGGTCAGATTCAGCGACAGAGCAACCGGTAATGTGGACAATTTTGCTCCGGATGCCGAAATATTACAGATAGATATAGATCCGGCAGAGATAAATAAGAATGTTATGACGGATCATTTTATTATAGGTGCTATCAACAAGATTATACCTATGTTAAATGAGAGGGTAAAGCAGAAAGATAATACACCTTGGATTAAACAGATAACTGATATAAAAAGAGAATATCCTTTGACTTATAAAAAAGACGACGGATTAAAACCGCAATATATCATTGAAAAGGTTAAAGAAGTAGCAGGTGACAGAGCTATCATAGCTACGGAAGTTGGACAAAACCAGATGTGGACGGCACAATTTTATAAATTTACGGAGCCGCGGACTTTCCTGACATCCGGTGGATTAGGTACAATGGGATACGGCATAGGGGCTTCCATGGGGGCCCAGATAGCGATACCCGATAAGCAGGTATTTAATATTTCCGGTGACGGATCCTTCCATATGAATTGCAATGAATTATCTACGGCCGTAAAATATAATATTCCTATAATTATTATTGTATTAAATAACCAGGTACTGGGAATGGTGAGGCAATGGCAGAGCTTGTTTTATGATAAAAGATATTCCAGTACGACATTAGAGAAAGCAACAAACATTGTAAGATTGGCGGAGGCATTTGGCGCTGTAGGTTTTAATGTTACTAAAAATGAAGAGGTGGAAGATACGCTTAGAAAGGCGATGGATGTAAAAGGGCCGGTGGTTATAGATTGTTGGATTGATCGGGATGAAATGGTTCTTCCTATTGTGCCTCCCGGCAAAAATATAGAGGATTTAGTTATGGAATAAACATAAATTGAATGTGACATTTTTGTTTATATGTCATTCTGAACGGAGTGAAGGATCCCGATTTCAAAAGCTCTTTGTAGATTGAGTTAAATTATAATGTTTTTCCAGTTATTAGCCATAAGATATAGTGGAGGTATCTTTATGAGGGCCAGAATATCGATAATTATTTCTATGGTTGTTTTCGGAAGCATAGGTATATTTGTAAGAAACATAAATTTATCGTCTCTGGAGATTGCATTATTGAGGGCAACCATAGCCAGCCTATTTTTGATAGCGGTGGGTATTGCAATGAAAATAGATATATCCATTGAGGATATAAAGGCCAATGGATTACTATTGATATTGTCCGGGACCAGTATGGGGCTGAGTTGGATCTTGCTATTTCAGGGATATAAATATACTACTATATCAAATGCGACACTCGGATATTATTCCGCATCGATATTTGTGATAATATTGTCACCCATAGTTTTAAAAGAAAAGATTACATTGACTAAGGCCATCTGTGTCTTTACGGCTATGTTTGGCCTGTTTCTGATTGTCAGTGCAGGAAATGACAATAGCAGCGGCACCTATAATCATCTGCTTGGGATGGTTTATGTGATTTTCGGGGCGATATTATATGCAACGGTTATTTTAATCAATAAGTGCATTAAAAATTTACCAAGTTTTGAAACCGCATTGTTGCAGCTTATGGTAGCCGCGGTAACTTTGTTACCTGTTGTTTTGTTACAATTTAATCCGGGCATGCTAAACATGGGAACGAAATCATGGATAAATATATTTTTATTAGGTATTATACATACCGGTCTTGCTTATTTGCTCTATTTCGGGTCGATCAAGGAACTGAGTGCCCAGTCTATTGCCATATTAAGTTATATAGACCCTATATCCGCCGTAATTATGGCAATAATATTTTTGAAAGAAGACTTAACTCTCATCAAAATAATCGGAGGCATATTGATATTAGGCTCTACTTATTTTGCGGAAAATATGGATGCCAGGGTGGCTGTAGAGGAGAAAAATTGAATTATAGGGTATATAAGTTTAATAATATATTTTGGATATAATATAAAAATGGATGATGATCATATGGATAAATTACCACGAAGAAAAAATATTAGGTTGCAAAATTATGACTATTCACAAGCAGGCTATTATTTTATTACCATATGTACGCAGGATAAGCAAAGGTTGTTTGGTGAAATTGCTGATGGTAAGTTGTCGTTAAATGTTGGGGGAGAAATGATAAAAAAATGGATTTATCGATTAGAAAGTAAGTTCCCACAAATTTTAATTGATAAATATATCGTTATGCCTAATCATGTTCATTGTATAATGGCAAACAAGGGGATGGATTGGAGTGTTTATTCTCAGGATAATGGATTAGAAAATGTAGGGGCAGACCCGTGTGTCTGTCCCCAAAATAATAATTTAAAATATAAAAAAGGTGAATATATAAATCTATCATTATCACAAATCATCCAGTGGTTTAAAACCATGACGACAAATGAATATATACAGGGTGTAAAAAATGGGGTTTATCCTGTTTTTAATAAGAGAATTTGGCAACGAAATTATTATGATAGAGTTATTAGAAATGAACAGGAATATAAAAAGATATATGAATATATAGAAACAAACCCGTTACAATGGGAAGATGATGAATATTATATTAAATAATACATATTTGTTTAATAATGTGTAGCAGGAGGGCGGACACACAGGTCTATTCTCACTACCTTAATGTACCGATTTGTTGTAGGGGCGAACCCATGTGTTCGCCCTTTTGAAAAACACAAACAACTGTTTCTCTGTGCTCCTTGCGGGCAGACACATGGGTCTGCCCCTACAACTGGCTTGGAACACCGATCTCCGATTCCTCATTTCTAGAACGTAGGGGTGGACCTGTGTGTCCACCCTTTATCAATACTGCACATTGTTAGGCAATCATACAATACCTAAGATTCAAGCAATTTTTCAATAATCTCCCTTGCTATTTTCTGCACATCTTTTTTATCGGTGTCTATAATTATATCGCCGGCATTTTC
>JALNXC010000211.1 GCA_023230535.1 Alkaliphilus sp.
AATGTAACATATAAAATTTAATATAAAAATACACGTTCATACTAGTTTCGAATATGAATAACTCTTACAGTTCGTTTCAATAAAAAATCCTAAAATTCGCAAACTCGCTACGCTCGGACATGCGCAATTTTTACGGATTTTTCATTTCATCTCACTGGGAGTTATAGTCATATTCTCAAATGTATTAACTTAGTATTTTATATTAAATTTTTAGAAGGTTGCTGCCTATAAAATATTTGATATATTGCAAAGCAAATTACTTTTGAAACTTTGCCATAACTCTTAGCTCTTTGCCTGTCCAACAAACAGCTGGGAAAGTGAAAAAACTAGAAAATTGCACGCTGTTTGCGACGGCGTTTTTGCCTAGTCCCTTTAGGGGAACGAAGTGAATTCGTGAATTTTCAGTTTTTTGCTTGAAAAGAGCTATCAGAGCTATCAAAGTTTCAGACCGTAATGAGCGTGTAATATACAAATATTTTAAGTAAACAAACCTTAACTGTTACGCATAATTAAATAATTATCTGTTCAAGATTTCTAACTGATACTTGTGCCGCTGGCGATATCCCTATCTATTGTACCCAGCACCAATTCCTTATCGTTATAAGCGGCGAGTATCATCCCGTGGGATTCTATGCCGCGAAGTTTTACGGGTTTTAAATTAGCTACCAATATTAAACTTTTACCCACCAATTGTTCCGGTCTGTAATATTCGGCTATGCCCGATACCACCTGCCTAATTTCGTTCCCAACCTGTAGTTGTAACACCAATAATCTATTCGCATCGGGGTGTTTTTCCGCTTTTAATACCTTAGCCACCCTGAGTTCCAGTTTGCTAAAATCATCTATGGTTATTTGCTCTTTAGGTTCGATAATGACCTCTTCCTCCTGTTTCTCTTGGCTCTCACCCATCTTTTCCAAGGCTTTTACTTCCTTATCCACGTCTAATCTTGGGAATAACACTTCCTTCCTACTCACCTTTATACCCGTAGGGATTTTACCAAAATTAAATGTATCCTCCCATGTTGTACCCTGCCCTTCATCAATCCCTAATTGTGTCCAAATTTTAACGGTTGTCGATTCCATAAAGGGTTTTATGAGTATAGATATAATTCTTATACAATCCGCCAAATTATAGAGCACCGTGTTCAATCTTTCCTTATTAGCATCATCTTTTGCCAATATCCAAGGTGTAGTTTCATCTATATATTTATTTGTCCTGCGAACTACCTTCCATATTTCCTCCAATCCGTCATGGAATTGTAATTTATCGATCGCCGCCTCTATTTTTTTAGATACACCTGATGCGACTGATTTCAGATCATCGTCAAATTCCCCGGATTCCTTAGGCTCAGGAATAATCCCCCCATTATATTTTTCGATCATTGTAACAGTTCTGCTCACAAGATTTCCTAAATCATTAGCAAGATCGGAATTTAATCTATTGATAAAATTCCTGTTTGTATAATTACCGTCATGGCCGAATGTAAATTCTCTCAAAAGAAAATATTTAATCGCATCTAATCCGTAGCGTTCTATCAACGGCCCCGGATAAACAATATTTCCCTTGGATTTTGACATCTTATCCGCATCGAATAATATCCAGCCATGCCCGTATACCATTTTGGGCAACGGCAGTTCCAGCGCCATCAGCATAATAGGCCAGATTATTGTATGAAATCTGACTATTTCTTTTCCTACAAGATGAACATCCGCAGGCCAATATTTATCGAACATCTCCTCATCTTCCGAGCCGTATCCCAGTGCCGTGATATAATTACACACAGCATCGAACCAAACATATATTATATGTTTCGGGTCAAAAGGCACAGGAATACCCCAATCAAAGCTTGTGCGGGATACACAGAGATCCTCCAGCCCGGGCTTTAAAAAGTTGTTCAGCATCTCATTTTTTCTCGACGGCGGGAAACAGATTTCCGGATGTTCTTCATAATATTTGATCAATCTGCCTTGATATTTGGACAGTTTAAAAAAATATGCTTCTTCTTTTGCCAGATGTGCCGGACGTTCACAATCCGGGCACACGTGCCCCTCTTTTAATTGGCTGTCTGTCCAAAAAGATTCGCAAGGAGTGCAGTACCAACCTTCATATTCACTTTTATAGATATCCCCCTTGTCATATAGTTTCTGAAATATATTTTGAACCCTCTCCTTATGTTCTTCATCGGTTGTCCTTATAAATATATCATAGGAAATATCCATAGCCTTCCAGAGTTCCTTTATCTCCGATACCATTTTATCCAGATATTCCTTTGGCGTCATTCCTGCCTCCCGTGCCGCCTCTTGTATCTTTTCCCCATGCTCGTCCGTCCCTGTCAAAAATTTGACATCATAACCCGTCAATCTTTTGAATCTTGCCAATACGTCAGCGGCTACCGTCGTATATGTGTGCCCTATATGAAGTTTGCCGCTCGGATAGTATATCGGCGTTGTTAAATAAAATTTTCCTTTGTTCATTTTTTTCTCCTCCTATTTCCGAAAATCAAAAATCAGTGCGCCCCGGTGTCCGATTTAAATTTGGAAATCTACATCCCGGTGTATCGGACCTTTTTGGATTTTTGTACCGCCCTGCCGAACAACCGGCCTTCCATGAATTTCCGCCGGCCTGATCCCTGATCTCTTATCCTACAGATTGAATTAAATCATAAAAGCCATAAAAATATCCCCTTCCCTAAAATATATAGGGACGAGGATTATTCGCGTTACCACCCTAGTTTATTATTACCTTGCGATAATAAACTCAACAAGTGACTTTTATCACCTTGCACTATTAACGGATGCAATGCCGTCACGGTTTAAAAACCAATTTGATTTCAGCCGTTCAACCGTGAAGTTCCGAGGCCATATTCGACAAATTTCGTCAGTACCGGCTTTCACCTTCCCCGGCTCTCTATCACTGATTCCACTGCCTACTCTTCTCATCATCACTTTTACAATTTATATTATACAATAATATAACAAATTATACTAATCATATCAACAACTTTAAAGTAAAATTATATATAAAATTTTTAAAATAAGCTATGGCACGAAAAGTTTTCGGAGAGCGTGCCAATGAAGGAGCATGGATGCGAGCGATCCGGAATAATACACACGGCAGCTTTAATGTTTCAAAACAATACCTCGATGTCCTTAACAAATAGCTATACGGAGCAATGCGTTGCATATGGCGGCGGCGATATTGCTTCCGCCCTTACGACCCCGCACAGTGATATAAGGAATGCCGGAACGCATCAACATTTCTTTGGATTCCACCACATTCACAAAGCCGACCGGGATGCCGACAACAAGTTCGGGCGAAAACTGCCCGGCTTCTCTCAATTCGCATATCCGCATGAGGGCGGTCGGAGCATTACCGACAGCAAAAATCAATGGTATTCCTATTTCAACAGCTTTATCTACGGCAACCTTTGCGCGAGTAGTTCCATTCTGTCGTGCCGATTTCGCAACATCTTCATCCTGCATGAAACAATGCACATCACCGCCTAATGCTTTCAGACGGGTCTTGTCAATTCCGGCCTTTACCATATTGGTGTCGCTCACAATCGGGACACCCTGCCGCAAAGCCGCTACCGCACGTTCAATCACACCATCGGAAAACGCGAGGGTATCCACATATTCAAAGTCGGCAGTCGTATGAATTACACGCAATATCACAGGCGCAAAGATTGGGTCAAGCGGATGCGGTAATTCGTTTTGGATTATCTCAAAGCT
>JALNXC010000212.1 GCA_023230535.1 Alkaliphilus sp.
ATGCGATAGATTTATACTGATAAATTATGGGCAGATTCAGGCGGCAGGTACTTTGAACGAATTAAGAAAATATGCTGAAATTGAATACGGAGGTTTAGCAGATGTATATGAAAGATTGGCGGGTGATAGTGAATGAACCCGGTTTTATTGATATGGAAAAAACGTGTAACCTATTTATGGAAGCTATATTATAAATTCATATCCTTTCAAATAGACGGAGTCATCCTGATATATTTATTAGGATTAGTAGGAGTATTGGGCCTTTATTTTAAAGAAACGATACTGGAGATTATCAGGTATGTACCTGCGGATTATATGGCTATATTGCTTCAGGTTGTATTGATGTTATTTCTGGCATCGGGAAATCTAACAGGGCATTTAAAATTAGCCGATCAAGTATTTTTATCCCCTTTGGATATAGACGGTAAAAAATTTCTCAAATATTCACATACATTAAATAAGGGGATACATATATTGATATGGTTTTTCATATGGACTATTTTGTATCTTTATTATCGTATTAACTTTGGTGCGACAATCTATATATATCTAACTGTTTTAATATGTGGGGCTATACTTAAAATATCTATTTTAGATTTTAAATTCATCATATGGAATAAACTTGGGAAATGGAGAAGGAGAATATATAATGCCCTTTTTTATTTGGTGGCCTATGGTTTTATAGGTAGGGCTCTATCTATATTGACTCAAAGTCACATATCAAAAATTAAATTGATAATATATCTCAGTTCTTCAACAATTATTTTAATAATTTCTCAACTGATAAAAAATGATATTTTAATAGATTGGGAAAGATTGATCAATGAAGAAACTAACAAAAGGGTTCAAAATTTTGCATTTCTTTTAGGGCAGCCATATAGGGAAAAGAAAAGTTCCAGGCGAAGGACAATATCTGTTTTCAGCGGCAGAAAAATATTGCCATTTAACGAGAAAGGGGCATTGCTATTATTGTATTTTAAGATATTGCAGAGGGGAGAAGGCAATCTCGTTCTTTTGCTCCAAATGTATTTCGGTATATTAGCTTCTATTATATTTGGAGGCCAATTGGTGAGCAGCAGCGGTATAGCAGAAATCCAAACATTTGCGATAATAAGCAATATATTCGTGGCCTATATATTGGCGGGTTTTTTGTCTTCCCTATGGATCAATCTAAAAGAGGACATATGGTTCCGGGTTTATCCATATACATTAAAACAAAAAATGGATGCGATTGAATTGGCTCCAACTATCGTATTGATAATAGTTCTGTTATTTATTAATATACCTTTAAATTTGGTTAATAAATGGATTTTTAATCCTGCTATCAGCTTTATCGGAATAATCATCGTATCTATAATCACTGTAAAAATTCATAGCTATTTATTGATATCAAAATTAGAAATTTACTGATGCTTGTGTTATAAGAGGTCCCGTAACTGTTATCAGAATAATTTTTTTATTCCGGAATAAACTTTGGTTGAGGGGTTGTTTTCAATTTTAGATTATTCTTAGAGGCATTATTTGCTTTCATTGACCTGTGGGATTAAAGAGTATATACTTTAAACCAAATAATTGGAAACAATAGTAGCTGTAATTGGCATATACTACATAGTAGAGGTGTACTCAATGGATAAAATAAGGATATATAACAAATTGACCGAAGTAATTCCCGGGGATGCGGTTTTGCTTGACGAACCTATGAAAAACTATACTACTATAAAGACCGGCGGGTTGGCAGATATTATAGTAATGCCACAATCAACAACAGAAATTCAATCGATTATTAAAATTTGCAAAGAAAACAATGTACCGTATTTCGTCATGGGAAAGGGCAGTAATCTCTTAGTGAGCGATAAAGGTATAAGATGTGTAGTTATTAAACTGGGGGATAAATTCGCAAAAATAACTATTGACGGAAATGATGTAATTGCACAAGCCGGTGCATCGTTGTCGGCATTGTCCGAAAAAATAATGGAGAAAAGCTTAAAAGGCTTTGAATTTGCCGGCGGAATACCGGGCACTTTGGGCGGAGCCACAACTATGAACGCCGGTGCTTATGGCGGAGAGATGAAATATATAATAAAAAGTGTTAAGGTATTAAATACGGAAGGTGAGATAATAAATCTTTCGTCGGAAGAATTGAAATTTGGATATCGTACAAGTATAATTCAGATCAAAAATTATATAGTGTTAGAAGTTAAAATGAAGTTTGAAAGAGGCAATTATGAGGAGATAGCCGAAACAACAAGAGATTTAATGAAAATGAGAAACGCAAAGCAGCCTTTGGATTTACCCAGCTGCGGGAGTGTATTTAAAAGGCCGGCGGGGCATTTTGCCGGGAAATTAATAGAAGACAGCGGTTTAAAGGGAAAAAAAATAGGAGGGGCAAAAGTATCGAAACTTCACTGCGGGTTTATCGTAAATATAGATAATGCAACTACAAATGATGTTTTAGATTTGATTGAATTGATCCAAAAGACGGTTAAATCTAAATTTGGGGTACAATTAGAAACTGAAGTTAAAATTATAGGAGAATAGACCGGGCTCATATAATTACGGGGCAAATGATTGTTTCTACACAAGAGGAGAGGATAAAGGTGAGATTTGTAATAATTACGGGGTTGTCCGGGGCAGGGAAAAGCCAAGCTATTAAATATATGGAGGATTTTGGTTTTTACTGCATAGATAATCTCCCACCTACATTAATTCCTAAATTTGCAGAGCTATGTCATCAATCACAGGGAACATTGGATAAAATAGCGCTGGTTATTGATATTCGCGGGGGGATGTTTTTTGATGATCTGTCAAGCAGTTTAGAGGATTTGGGAAAGCTGGGTTATAAATATGAAATTTTATTTTTAGACGCCAGTGATGCGACTTTAATCAAACGTTTTAAAGAGACCAGGAGAGCGCATCCATTGCTTGCCGATGGTTCTATCGGTGAGGGGATAGCTTCGGAGAGGGAAAAACTTAAATATTTGAAGCAGAGGGCAACCAATATTATAGATACTACCGGTCTCATACCGTCCCAACTTAAAAACGAATTAAAGAATATTTACGTGGAAGGCAATATATCCGATAATTTAATCATTTCCATTGTATCCTTCGGATTTAAACATGGTATACCGTTAGATGCGGATCTGGTTTTTGATGTAAGATTTTTGCCTAATCCATTTTATGTAGAAGAATTGAGAAATTTCACGGGAAATGATATCAAAGTCAGGGACTATGTCATGAATTCTCTTGTCAGTGTAGAATTTTCAAACAAGCTGAATGATATGATAGATTTTTTAATTCCCCATTATATAAAAGAAGGGAAAAATCGGTTAGTTATCGCTGTTGGTTGTACGGGAGGAAGGCACAGGTCCGTCACTATTGCTCATATACTTTATAATTATCTTAAGGAAAAAGGATATAGGGTACTCATAAGTAATCGGGATATCAGTCCATATAGGGGGAGGGAAGGATAGGGGCAATGAAATTCATTCATTGGTTAAAGCCCGGGGTTAAAATTAAAAGATGGTTTATAGCGGGATTAACAGGAATATTTTTAATATCTGTCTCCGTATCTTATTATTTATATAAATTTAATATGGTCAATAGCGGTTGGGCAAGCATATTGATAGGGTTGGTAGGATTAGGATTATTGTTCCTTTCTCTGAGGCAGGGGATCATTTCAACTTCAGATTGTGCATATTTTTCATCTGCATTGACGGGAAGGAATG
>JALNXC010000213.1 GCA_023230535.1 Alkaliphilus sp.
CAAGAGGAGCCCATATTATTATTTATACTGAGGAAAATGGAGAAAAAATCAACCGTTCCAGGCTAACAAAATTAAAAGGTGATAAATTTATGCTTGGAATGGCTGACCACAGGGGAAAATGGGAACCTACCCCTTATGAGGGCAATGTAACAGAACTTATTTCCATGCTTATAGAGCAGTTTCCATGGGTTTTAGCAAGATGATAAACCCTTCCTTTTAGGAACGGATTTATGAAAACTTGTACTAGTACAAATTTCCATAAATTTGTGACAAATTGGGTACGTCCCCCTTTGACATAATCCTCATACCATCCTTTATCTTTTCATCCGGCGATAAAATAACCTCATCGCCTTCCCGTAACCCCTCGAGCACCTCTACCTTATCCTCGCTCTTTAAACCTTTTTCAATCCGCCTCATCTCTGCAAGTCCGCTATTATTTAAAAATACATAATCCTTACCATGATATTCAAAAATCGCTTTTTCATCAATAAGCAGAGTATTTTCTGCAACTGCAGTCACTACTTTTATATCCATTTCATATCCGGGTTTTAAACTCGAAATTGAATCTTTAAAATCTATCCTTATTCTTACCCTCTTCTGCTCTATACCTAATTCCGACACTTTGCCGAATGCCTTAGGATGAATCTCCCCTACCGCACCTTCCAGCCCATATATGCCCATATCCTTATTTTCAATTATTACCTCCGACCCGACATTTACACCCTTTATTTCATCTGCCAATATATCACTTTCCAAAAACAAATCCGTGATATTACCGATCTGAAAAATCCTTTTCCCCGGTTGAAGGACACTCCCTACTTTCACATCTTTTTCTAAAATAATGCCCTCCATAGGTGCTTTTATGATCAATTCAGAACTCCTTGCTTGAAGTAAATCTATTTGAGTCTGTATTTCCCTGGCCTGAATATTGAGCAGCTCTCTTTCCTGCGCCGACATTCCTTCTTGTGCTATCTCAATACTGCTCCTTGCCATTTCATGGTTGGCTTCTGCTACAGCCAATGCGGCCAGAGTACTCTCAAAAGTGTCCTTGCTTATCGCTCCCGCATCATAAAGTTTTTCATTGTTATCCGCGAGCCGCTTTGCCTCGTCTAAGGCTATTTCTGCAGATTTTTCTTGAGCATCAAGTTTTCGCAATTCTGCCTCGCTCAATGTTTTACCCGCCTTTTCTAATTTTACTGCAATTGCCTGTTTCTGAAGTTCAAGGCCCTTTATCTGCGATACGTACTCCTGTTCGTCAAGTTTAACCAGTATATCTCCCCTCTTTACCTCATCACCGATTTCAAACATAGCCGACATCACTTTACCACCCAATGGTGCATATACTTCGACCTCTTCGTTTAATCCGACAACCGCATTTTCCTCGATGTATTCCTTAATGCTTCCTCTTTCTACTATAGCCATATCCACTGCTACGGCCCCGGTTTTTATTTTCCAAATACAAAAAAATGCTGCAGCTGTTAATATTATTATAAATCCGATCAAAATAAATTTTCTCTTCTTTATTTCCATTTTCAGCCCCCCTCTAAGAAATACGGCTCTTCAATGCCTCAATAAAATCAAGATCCCGGACTCTTCTCCATGTAGCTATCTGAGCGATGACAGCAAATAAAACAGTTGCCACCCCTGCTGTTATAAAAGTTTTATGAGATAAAATTATGGGAAATGTGATTATATCCGAACTGAAGGCTTCTGCCATGCTCCTGATCATTCCTATCCCAAAAGGTATCCCCAGCAATATTGCCAATATTGTTATTATACAATTTTCTTTGACCAGCATTTTAAAAATGTCTATTTTATCAAAACCCATAACCCGAAGTGATGCCAATTCCAGCCGCCGTTCGGAAATACTTATAATAGTCGAATTATATATGAGAACAAAACTCAATATCCCGCCAAAAATCATATATAGCCTTGTTACAATCACCACTATATCCAAATATTCTTCAAAAGATTTTTTAAAATCCTCCACAGCCATAACCGAAGATATATTTTTTACATCTTTCAGTTTTTCCCTTATATTATCTCCGGAATTAAGAGCCGCACCGGTAATCATTTTTTTATCAACCAATTTATTTTGCATAAATCCGATATTCATATAAGCATTTATACCTAAATATTGCCTCACAACTTCATCTACTTCAACCGTTACATCTTCTCTCCCCGGAAGGAAATTCTTTATAGTTATCTTCTCTCCCTTTTTTACATTCAAAAGTTTTGATAACGCCTCCGTAATAAATATTCCCTTATCGGACAGCTTTACCGAATTGTTATCAAGATCCTTAAACTCCAGGAAAGAGGTATCCACAGGGGCGCCTATAATATTCACCGCTTTTTCCCGCAACCCGTTTCTCAACTCGAAGGGATATTCAATCCTGGGCTCTATACTCTTTGTTCCCACTAAATGTTTTAAATCTTTAATAACGCCCTCATTCATCGGACTTTTAAAATCCACTGTGAAGTCCATTTTCTGATATTCGCCGTACTGAACTGAAAACATTGCGGTGACGGCCTCAAGCATATACTGGGGAACAGTATTTATGCTATAGGCTAAGGCCAGGCCCAGCACCAAAAGGGCAAACCGCCTTTTGTTTCTCAAAATATTTTTAATAACCACTTTCCAGCTGAAGGTCAGTTTCTTCCAAACGAAACCTATTCTTTCGAGTAAAATATGCTTGCCGGACTTAGGAGGCTCCGGCAACATCGCATCGGCCAGGGTGATCTTTAAGACCCTCCACGCTCCAAAAAGGCCGGAGATGATGCAAAAAACACCTGTCAGCAAAACAGAATACAGAATATAAATATATTGAATCTTCACACCGATCAGAGGAATATTAAAATATAATATAAATAATTTCGTTAACATTTTAGAAAGAATGAGCCCTAAAACAATTCCTATGATTGAACCGATTGTACCAATCATCAGAGAATACTTTAAATAATGAAAAAGCACTTTCACATCACTATAACCTAAGGCCTTCAAAACACCTATAGCCATTCTATCATTACTTACAATACGTGATAACATAATAGATATGACGATCCCCGCCACGGCAAAGAAAAGCACCGGCAGAACTTTTGATATTTTATCAAAGCCCTCCAACTTCTCCGTGAGCATCCTATTGCTTATCTGATTTTCTCTCTTTGTTATTCTTTTTATCCCATATTTATCTAAAGTATTTTCTAGGACTTCAACAACTTCATCCATATCATCTTCATTTTTCAGGGTAATCAGCACTTCATTGTAATATCCTTTGTCCCCGTAAATTCCCCGGGCAAATTCTTCGCCGATAAAAGCCACCCCGAATTTCCCCGCCGCAGGCATTAAAGACTGTTCGCTTTCCATCAAATATACAAACTCGGGGCTGTATGCAATATTTGAAACCTCCATATTATGAATTCGTCCGTTTATGTAGGGAGTAATAATGTCTCCTTTCTCAATATCCCTGTCCAAAGCAAATTGTCTCAGCAAAATCAGATTGTTATTTTTTAATCTTGCCTTTTCCCCTCCGGACATATGCAGTCTATTAATGCCATCATCATCCGGAACAGAAATGAGGCGCAATATGACCTTTTCATCCTTGTTATCAGTCTCAAGCGGAACATCGATACTGTTCCTCCCCTGCACTTCTTTTATTCCTTCGATAGATTTAATTTCCTTGATGCCCTTTTGGG
>JALNXC010000214.1 GCA_023230535.1 Alkaliphilus sp.
ATAACCATTCCCTTTGGATGAAAGAACGGAAAACCCGGCCCTTCTTCACTCATGCTGAATAGATCCAGCTCCTTGCCCAGTTTCCTGTGGTCCCTCTTTTTAGCTTCTTCCAGCCTGTGTAAATACCCCTTCAGATCCGACTTTTTAGTAAAGGATGTTCCATAAATTCTCTGGAGCATTTTATTTCTTTCATCGCCCTTCCAATAGGCACCCGCTATATTAAGCAATTTAATTGCCTTTACCTTACCCGTAGAGGGCACATGGGGGCCTGCACAGAGATCTACAAATTCACCCTGTTTGTAAAATGAAATCTCTTCTCCCTCAGGAAGGTCCTCTATCAATTCTACCTTATAGTCTTCACCCTGCCTTTTCACAAATTTAATAGCTTCATCTTTTGGTAATACAAATCTCTCCAGATTTAAATCTTCCTTGATTATCTTTTCCATCTCTTTTTCTATTTTTTCCAAATCCTCCGGTGTAAAAGTATGTTCGGAATCAAAATCATAATAGAAACCATTTTCTATAGACGGCCCTATGGCTAATTTTGTATCAGGATAAAGCCTTTTAACCGCCTGTGCCAGAATATGTGCACTTGTATGGCGCAAAAATTCCTTTCCATTGTCGTCATCAAATCTTAAAATATTCAGTTCACAATCTTCATCTATGATATCCATCAAATCTGCATTTTTTCCGTTTAATTCGGCACCCACGGCTACTCGCGCAAGGCCTTCACTGATTTGTTCCGCAAAATCCAATATGGATATCCCTTTTTCAACCTCACGGATTGAGCCGTCTTTTAGTTTTATATTTACCGTAGACATAATTTCCCCTCTCTTTTATTTAATATAAAAAATCCCCCATCCCATTAAAACTTAATAGGACGAGAGATATATCCCCGCGGTTCCACCTAAATTGACAATTCCACTTTAATAACTGTAACGAGGTTATCGGTTATCCTTTCACTCTAAGGCTACTGAGTAACAGCTCCGGGGTAGTTTTCAGTTATCCATATATGAAAGTATTTTCAGCCCGGATACTTTCTCTCTTTATATCGGGTTTAACTTACTCTTCCCCTTCAATGCCATATAATATTAAATTGTTTTATTTATACCAGTATAATTGTTGATATCGGTTTTGTCAAATAAAACTATTTTTCTATTCCTTTTTTACATTTACATGTACATTACACCATTTACAGCCATTACAAAAATTCATTTTTTCCGGAAAAATATTTTGTAAAGCATCGATTATGCCCGTATCTTCTAATATGGACAATCTATGAATTATTATTCGTTTGGGTGCTATGGTAATCAGAGCACTGATCAAGAGATCGTCCTGATTGATATCATCTTCTAAAAACTCTACAGCAACATTTTTAATATAACTATTATCTAATAAATCATTATGTTGATCATATATTTTAAACCCGGCCCCTTCATCAAAGACTATATGCACCGTATCAAATTTAGATTCTTGAATGTCTACAAAATACTTTAATAATTTAATAAATTCATTATATTCTCTATCTATTAAAAAATTCTCTACTGCCTTTTCTATTGTTGCATCAAGGTCCAATAAATAATCTTTTAATCTGAATAAAATAAATCCGCTCAAATTGATCTCCGTATTATTTTTTAAATGGTCGCCTAACTGTTGTAGGACCTTGGGTTTTAAATCAGAAGTACCGTCTTTTGATAAAAACCTATCCATATTTTTTTTATTTAATATATCTAAACAATTTCTATAAATTTCTACTCTTTCTCCTATATCAAAACAACAATAGTTAGTACTGATTATATGTTGAATTAAATTTGGTTCTTCACAATCTCTTATATATTCATAAAGGGCATTTGCCACACAAAATTTAAATATATTTATAAAATCATCAATCGGATAATCTTTTATGCTTTTAGTAGGAACACTGTAATTCAAATAATAGAAAGGTTCTATATAATATATTCTTTCTTCTATGTTTATTCCTTCATTATAGAAAGATTCAAGGATGGATTGTATTTTTTCCTGAATCCTGGTTGCACTTTTTTCTGCCAAAATAGACAACAAATTCAACTGTTATCACTCCCTCCGATGTAATAATAGTATGTGTTTAATGCTTGATACTATTCTGATGATAACATTACATAATATTGAATTTAACCCGATAGATAACAATTCTATCGGCTTTATATTTATACAAATTAAAGATTAAATCTTACTCGTTATTTTTTATAAATTTTTTATATGCTTTGAATTTTTTTTCAATATGGGGATTATCTTTTAAAAAACTTAAATAATTTATTATACATTCTAATGTTTCTTTGCTTATTGTATGTTCAATTTTTTCTGTTTCTTCCAATATTCCTTCGGTTACACCTATGGATTTAAGAAAACTTTCCACAATATTGTGCCGCATCAGAAGCATATTTCCCTTTAACCTTCCTTTTTCCGTCAATGTGATTGCACCGTATCTTTCATAACTGATCAGATCAATTTCGGCTAATTTTTGAACCATCCGAGTGACCGAAGGAGGTTGTACATTTAACGCATTAGATAATTCATTGATCCTCGTATATCCGCTATCTTTTGATAATCTATATATCATTTCAACATAATCTTCCATGGAGGGCGTCAATAATCCCCGGTCCTTTTTAATATATTCGCTAAATGTAAAAAAATCTTCCTTCATATAACCACCCTTTCAAGCTAAATCCCCTGTTAATATGAAATATATGTATAAATAAAACATTTTATGTTAAGACAAGTTTCTTTTATCTATTGCAATTCATAATCTATATAATAAGTTAGCTTAGAGTAACTTTTTAGAAATTACGAATATCTGTACCTTTAAATAAAATGTAAGTTTTTATTTAAATTTATAGCACATCAGTTACCGAAAGGAGGACAAATATATGAATAAGACCCATTTACCTCTTTTTGAGGTTAATGTCGGATCCGAAGCCAAAGTATCTGAGCTTTTATCTATGGGGCTTTCGAGAAGAAGGATGTTAGATTTAGGCCTTATCCCGGGAACAATTATAAATGTAATCAGAAAGAGTCCTTTAGGCGATCCTGTGGCCTATAATATTCGCGGAGCCTTAATTGCCTTGAGGAAAGAAGAAGCGAAACAAATTTTAGTCAGCAAAATTAATTAATCTGAATATGGAGGGAATGCCATGAATTTAACTTGTAAAACCTGCCCCAAAATAGCTCTGAATCAAAATTTTAATATTAAATTGGAAGATGATAATGAGCTTGTAATTGCATTAGCCGGCAATCCCAATGTAGGGAAGAGCACAGTGTTTAATGCCCTGACAGGTCTCAATCAACATACGGGTAATTGGCCCGGCAAGACTGTTTCAAATGCCAGGGGAAATTACAATTATAAAGATAAAAAATTTATTCTTGTCGATTTACCCGGTACTTACTCTCTATTAGCAAATTCTGTTGAGGAACAAGTAGCAAGAGATTTCATATGTTTTGGAAAACCCGATACAACTATAGTTGTCACAGATGCCACTTGCCTTGAAAGAAATCTGAATATAGTCTTACAAATAATGGAGCTTACGGATAAGATTGTTTTATGTGTAAACCTCATGGATGAAGCGAAACGAAAAGGAATTTTAGTTGATATAAAAAAACTGGAAGAGGAACTCGGGATTCC
>JALNXC010000215.1 GCA_023230535.1 Alkaliphilus sp.
GCGTACCTCCCGATAATATCATAGACTCCCAAGCCTGTTAAAAGGGCCCCGATAAAGATCAGTATCAGTGTCACTATGTTATTTACATCCAAGTGCGAGTATTGATAATGATTTTCTATTGTCCTATGGAATGCTTCTCCTATTGCACAGATTGTACCTCCTACAAAAAAAGCCCATAAACAATTTTCCAATAAGTTTGGTTGCGGGGTCTTTGTATCTACATATTTTTGATAAGCTCTATCTTTGTTTGGTTGATTTTTTGACATTTTTATCACCTTCTTTAAAAATATATATTTATATCAAACTAATATTTTTTGCAGCCTCACAGCCTCAATTTACCCTATGGAAATATGACAAAACTCCTGTGATGCAACATAAATTTATTTACTATTTCCTCCGGCCGCACAGATCAGGTTAGATCATAAAAACCAATTTAAGAGGGCCCCCAACACCTTGCCTGCTATTAAAGAATAGACAATGTAACCGGCATATCCTTCTAATCTAAATCTTCTTATAAGGACGGGCATTACATTTAACACCTCGGCTAAAGCGGAAGCTAACAATCCAATAAATACTCCGATAAAAAAACCCACGACAATAACCATGAATTTCCCTAAATTTATTGATGCGTTTGTAAGTGAAGTAATAGCAGCCAGGACGGCCCCTACTATAATTATATTTTCATAAATTTTAATTTTATTATGAGTATCGGTCAGTTGAGCAAGCCTGGGAACAATATCTAAAAGGGTGAGTAATGCAACAATACCGCTGCCAACAATAATTCCATTTGAAAATCCTAATAAAGGCACAGCTATATATTTCATTCTTGTCCCTTCTATCAAATTTCAGCATTGTTATTTTTAATATACTCATCTACATTTTGTTGGTAGGTATACATTTCCATCTCTAACGGTGTAGGTTCCTTGTTAATCTTTTTATTAAACACATGATTAAAAAATACTGCCATCCCTACACCAATCCCCAGAGAATAAGGAATTTGAAGTAATAATAACTTGTCGGTTTCTACTCCTGTAATAACCCTATATATAACCTTATGGGCCTGCTTCATGTCAACATCGGAATGAAAATTGATGATTGCGGTAATTGACCCTATAAATAACAGAAAACACACTAAGATAACTCTTATTGTTTTATACCTATCAATCTTTTCATCGGCAATATTGATTAAAACATCCGTTTTTCCCAAAACTATTAAATCAACATTATGAAAATTCTTTTTAATAAAAGATATAATTGATATGGCGGAAATTACAATATTATTCTCTTCTTTTATATCAATCGGATACGCTAAATTTTCTAAATCCTGTTTTATCCCCTCTTCCGCCGAAATATCGGCTAAATCTTTTAATAGAATAAATTTTGCGTGTTTTGCTGTCACTTTTCCCTTTAAATTTAAAAAAATCTGCCTATCCATATTCATTTTATATATTCCCCGCAATATTTAAATATATTAAAACTAAATCAGCTTTTTCAGGTACGGCGTCTATATTTTTGCTTGTAAAAATGAACCATGTCCCTAATACAAGTATTAATAATATTAAATAAATTATATTTTTATATTTTTGTATCAGATATACCATTTGATCACCATCCTTAGTTTATTATTTGCTATTTCTATTTTTTAATTCATTTAATATTATTCGTATGGTTTGCATATATCATCTCCGATATTTTAACTTCCCGTTCTTAATTTAGGTTCGATCATAAAAAAAGAAGACCCGTGTTTAGGCCTTCTTCATCGAATCTTTCATATTTTGCAATACTTTTTTTTCAATTCTTGAAACTTGAACCTGGGATATCCCTAAAACTTTTGCAATTTCTATCTGGGTCTGATCCTTAAAATATCTTAAAAATATAATCTGCCTTTCCCTTGGCTCCAATTTTGCAATAGCTTCCTGTAACATAATCCTGTCCACCACATCGCTGTCTTCAAAACTATCGGTCTCACCTATCTTATCAATCAGATGTATGGGAGAACCGTCATCATGATAAATTACATCATATAAGTATTCCGGATAAGCACAGGAGTCTAACGCCATTACAATTTCTTCCTTGGTAATATCTAAGTCATCAGCAATTTGTTGCAAGGTTGGTTCTCTACCATATTCCTTTTGTAACCTCTCTTTTGTCATTTTAACCCGAATCGCCGTCTGTTTTAAGGACCTGGAAACCTTAATTATTCCGTCATCTCTTAAAAAACGTTTTATCTCTCCTATAATCATGGGCACCGCGTATGTAGAAAACCTGACATCAAAGCTAAAATCAAATTTTTGTATTGCCTTAATCAGCCCAATACAACCCAATTGAAATAGATCATCCTTATCATATCCCCTGTTTAAAAACCTTCGTATCACACTTCTCACTAAACCCAGATTATTATTAACTAATATTTCCTGCGCCTCCCGGCTTCCATTCTGAGCCTTCAATATTAATTCTATAGTTTTTTTGTGCTCTAATATTTCACCCTGCTCCCCCGAAAATGCCGAAAAATTCATTTTATCTACCCCTTTATCTACCCCTTACTTTTCGCATTCAGACTTTTGAATTTTTTTACCATTTTTATTGTTGTTCCCTTTTCCAGCTCGGAATATACTTCTATCTCATCCATAAATGTTTCCATCACAGTAAAGCCCATTCCCGAACGTTCTAATTGCGGTTTAGAGGTATAAAGAGGTTGTCTTGCCTGTTCGATATTATCAATACCATGCCCACTATCTTCTACTATAATCTCTATTTCATTACCTTCTATTCTACAGACTACAATAACTAAACCCGTGCTGTCCTCATATCCGTGAATAATTGCATTCGTTACGGCTTCGGAAACAGCGGTCTTTACATCTATAATTTCTTCTACTGTCGGATCTAACTGCGAGGCAAAGGCGGCTACCACTACTCTCGCAAAAGCCTCATTTTGTGATCTGCTATCAAATTCAATTTTCATATAATTTTTATATTTCATCTGATTTCACTCCTTTATATACGATTGAGAGCTTCGTTTTTATTGCTATACTTACCTACAATTCTATACATACCTGCCAGATTGAAAATTTTATCTATTTGATCAGTTACATGTATGACCGATACCTTGCCTCCCAGTTTTGTTATGTGCTTATATCTTCCAATAATAACCCCTATTCCCGAGCTATCCATAAATCTCATGCCACTCAAATCAAATATCAGATTCCTTATTCCTCTCCGATCTATTGTATCATCTAATTCTGTTCTGATATCTTCAGCAACATGATGATCAAGTTCTCCGTCAAATTTAACAATCAATGTATTATCCACGATTTCATATTGTAATTGCAATCTTTCCCCCTCCTAATATATATGATATCTATTATTTCTATATATATGGGGCAAGTCCTTCAGCGAAAAAACACTTGTTTTGTAACATTTTAAAAGTTGCACCTGCACAAAAATAAAAAATCGACTATATCTGTCGATTTTTTTATAACATTCCCGCAAGAAAACAAAATTGTTACATGTTTGTCTAATTATGTGGCATATCAATTATGCATTATTAAGGTTATATCGATCTAAAATATTTATATATTACACTCTCATCACGGTTTGAAATTTTGATGGTTCTAATAGTCCTTTTCAAGCGAA
>JALNXC010000216.1 GCA_023230535.1 Alkaliphilus sp.
CCGAAACTGGAGGGGCAAAACACATTGGCTAGTCTTTATGAAGCTGTAGAGGAGTGATCCCGTGTATAAAAATACAAGGCTACTCTGGCGCATGGTGTTAAACGCCGTAGCTGGCAATAGCGCTGCGGTGGAAAGGCTGTATGAAGAGTATGAGCGGGCGTTGCGGCTGCATGTGCCTGTCCAGGAATTATTAGAAATAAAGGGCCAAAAAATAGCATGAAGGGAGAGGTTTAAGCGTGGAGGAAAGGGCGGTATACGGCGGTGGGGATAGAAACCGGGAACTAAGACTAAGACAAGCAATTAAATATTTTGAAGATGCCATTAAGGATACTGACGAAATAATAGACGAATGCAGCGATGTTCTGAATCTGAAGGTGGAGCTATTGGAGCAGAAGAAGTATTTCATTATGGCGCTGGAAGCGCTACGGAAGGAGGCAGAAGCATGGGTCAACTAATTTTAGGGCTGATTATGGGTGTAATTCTCATGCTGGTATTATATTTACTTTTTCCGCTCATTACCGGTGGGAAGGTTACCGATGCCGAGCTGGAAGCATGGATAGAATGGCGAACGGAATGGAAATGCCGGCAAGCGGTGGAAGAAAAGATGCGGGAGATGGGGGCGGTGGAGATGCCGATGATGGGGGAGGACAAAAGAAGAGGCCAGGGAAAATGGCCACCTTAAAAACATGCCGCCGCTGCCGCTATTTTCAAGGGGTGGTGCACTATAAAAAGGACAGTGTAGGAGTGTTACACGACGGCATAGCACCTGGCTGGTATGTTGGATGCGGGCAGGGAAAATTCAGCAATCACAATAATATTTATATTCCTGATGCCTTGGATGTAAACCACGCAACCTTTCTTTATTACATAAATTATCAGGCATTGATGGAATTCCTGCGCCTTAATGCAAACCGTGGAGTGGAGTGTCCACGGGGCCGGGAGAGCAAGAACGGGAAAAACGGGAAAATGGAATCAGCCGAACAATTAGCATTATTTTAATAGGGGGGTAGCTTCCAAAAAGGTGATGCCAGTGATCGATTTTAACATATTACACATGCCGGCCTTTATGTTTGGGTTTTTCTATCACGAAGAACATCCTGAATACAAAGGATTGTTCGCGCTGGGGATATATTTTGATTAGGGGGTGACTACAATGTCAAACATCGACGAAATAAAAAAGAAGTTACTTCTGGAGGTATTAGACGGGCAACAAATGCTGCAAGCATTGATCAGTAGCTCATTCTATTATGAAGGGGAGATCAAACCATTTTCGCTGAAGGACAGGCCCAAAAAGGGTCTGCCCCCTTCTAGTGTCACAGGAAAGCAGGCCAGGAGGGCTAAACGTCGGCGGGAAATAGCAAGAAAGGATAAGAGGAAAAACCGATGACTAAGCATACGGTAAAATTCTACATCGCCTCAAAACTCGAAAATGCCTACCGTGTCCGTCAGCTGGCCGCGGTGCTCAAGAGCTGGGGCTGGACGCACACCTACGATTGGACAGTCCACGGCTGCGTACTTGGTGATGGGAAGATGCTCAGGGGCGTAGCCGAAAAAGAGCTTCGCGGCGTAACAGATGCAGAGTTGTTTATCGCCCTGCTGCCCGGTGGTAGAGGCACGCACACAGAGCTTGGCATTGCGTTGATGTCTGGTTGTAATGTTGTTTTACACTCAGAGGATCCCGTGCCGTTTAACTCGGAGCTGAAAGATACGCGCTCTTTTTATTGGTTGCCGCAGGTAGAAAAGGTGTTCTGCCCGATAGGGGAGCTGGTTAACCGGTTAAAGCAGAAATATTCTGTCGCTTTTAAATAATTAAAGGAGGGTTTGGGCCTTGGCTGGTCGAATTACAGAAGATAAACAACAAAATATTGAAAATGTGCTGCAAAAAGTGGCCAAGGCCTTGGAAGGGCTGGAGTATGGGGAAGTAGTAATTAAGGTTCAGGGCGGCAAGGTGGTCTTTGTGGATCGGTATGAAAGGGAGAGGGTGGGATGAATGATGGTAGAAGATAACTTACAAAAAATATTGAAACGCGCGCCTGAAAGAATAAATGGAAGGCTATATAAAATATTAGCTGATTATGCAGCCCAAAATACGTTACATGGTACCCCAGCGATGAAGGCTTTTATTGAAAAAGGTTATTTATCTATAAAAGAGGAGATTATAAATGCGTTAGAAAAATGCTCTCTTTTACCTAAAAATCCCAAACAATGGAATACAATTAGGACAAGTGCGAAGATAACTTTAACCTTGCAGAGTGATTCGATAACAAGCAAATGTGAAAAACATTGGAGTGAATGGTTTAAAAAAGATCTTATTGAACCTTTTATAAGTGAAGTGGAAAGCGAAATAGATTTATATATAGATACTAAAATTGCTGAAATTAAAACTAAGAAAAGTGAGAAAAAAAATACACTTATTTGGGATATAATTAAAATAGGTATCGGCGTTGTATGTGGTTATTTGCTTAATTATTTATTTTAAGTAACTGAATATTAATGGCTACGCAAAAAAGCGATGCCGACCTTACCCGGTTTACCCGGGCGGTCGGTTTTTTCATTTTCAGGAGGTGATTCCTTGAAAAAGGCAATATTCCGGTATGTAGAGACAGAGCTTTTTGATTATCCTTATACCAAAGAGGACATTGAATCTCTCCGCGACAATATTATTGAAGCTGTTCCAATTTTCGATTCAGCCAATGGGATGTCCAGAAAGCCCAACTACAAAATTAGTGATTCAACCTATTCTAAAGGCACTCAACTCCTGACTAATCGCCGACTGCGCCGAATGGAAGAGACTGTTACTGCCATTGACAAGGTTTTGGCCAAGCTGCCGAAAGAGAAGATGGAGTTAGTGAGGCTAAAATACTGGGAGTGCCGGCTGTCTAACCACGGGGTGGCTGAAGCTCTCCACGTGAGCGATGCAACATATTATCGTTGGCGGAATGAGGTTGTCACAGCTGTGGCCATTGAACTGGGCCTTGTGAATGTTGCGGAGGTAGGTTGAGAAAAAAATGAGAGTTTCGAGGGGGTAAAGTGTGGTAATATGATACCAGTAAAAGAAGGCCCGCCCGGGGAGGCGGGTTTTTGATTTGAATAATTTGTAGAACTTGCAGGAATATTCATCCTTTAGGAGTTGTCTGCGGTGCAGGCGAAGGGAGGGGTGCCTGATGCCGGTTAGACCTAGGCGGCCCTGCGCTTACCCAGGGTGCCCTGAGCTCGTAGGGGCAGGAGAGAGGTATTGCTCTGCTCACCGGAAACAGGAACAGAAATATTATGATAAGCAAAGAGGCACGGCAAACGAGCGTGGTTATACTTATCGTTGGAACAAGTATAGTAAGTGGTTTCTGTCTCAGTCGGAAAATCAAGTGTGTAAGCTCCGTTTAGATAAGCGATGTAAATTGATTGCTGAATGCGTTGACCATATTGTTCCCCCAAGCGGTCCGAACGATTCTTTGTTTTGGGATGAAAAGAATCATCAAGCAAGTTGTTTGGTTTGCAACAGCATAAAAGGCAGAAAGGCGATACGGGGGAGTGAGTGGGAGATCTGAAGGGTGCTGGGTTTAGGCACGGCGTTGCGCCCCCATAGGGGGGTATTAATCCTTTGGGCTTTTTTACTATAAAC
>JALNXC010000217.1 GCA_023230535.1 Alkaliphilus sp.
GGACTGTCCCTGCTGGCCAGTCTTTGTTGGCAAGAGGGACTGTCCCCTATGGTTGAATACCGGCACATTGGAGAAACAGCACCAAAAATAACCACTGTACCTAGCCCCATGGCACATCGGGCGGACACGCAGGTCCGCCCCTACAACCGTGGCTCAACGGGGCACACACGGGAAAGGACGGCATTAAAAATGGAAGTAATGGACCAAGAAATCGAACTGGATCTGAAAGAATTAATATATATAATTCGAAGACGGCTATGGTTTATTATACTCATAACGGTATTGGCAATCGGCGCCAGCGCGGTCATAAGCTACTTCGTGCTGGAACCGGTATATAAGGCATCTACCATTATTATGGTGGGGAAACCGCCCGAATATTATACGGACGGCACTCAGGTACAAATACAGGATTTAAATTTAAACCAGAGGTTGGCAAGGACATACGGGGAAATTGTAAAAAGCCGGGGAGTTTCGGAAGATGTTATATCTAGCTTAAATCTAAAACTCACCCCGGAGCAATTAAAAGGCAAAACATCGGTGGATTTGGTAAAGGATACGGAATTTATCACAATAAGCGTAACGGACACGGATCCCGAACAATCAGCCATCATAGCCAACAAAGTAGCGGAAATTTTTAAAGACCGGGTAATCGAAATGATGAAAGTGGACAATGTACAGGTACTGGACAGTGCAATAGTGCCCGGGTCCCCCATAAAGCCCAGGCCCAAACTCAACATAGCAATCGCAGGGGTGCTCGGTGTGATGGCGAGTGTCTTCATCATATTTTTATTGGAATATTTAGATAATACAATCAAAACCCCGGAAGATGTAGAAAAATATTTAGGGCTGCATGTAATCGGAATTATTCCGATAATGCAGGACGACTAGCAGGGAGGAGCAGAATGAGTAAATACAAATTAATCGTACAGACGAATCCAAAGTCACCCATATCGGAAGCCTACAGAACGCTCCGTACAAATATTCAATTCTCAAGCTTGGACAAATCTATAAAAACTATCGTGATCACCAGCGCCGGACCCGGCGAAGGCAAGACCACTTCCGTTACAAACCTGGCAATCACTATGGCGCATTCCGGGTCAAAAGTACTTTTGATAGACGGGGATTTGAGAAAACCGGAACTTCATAGGATTTTCGAGATATCCAAAGAGATAGGTTTAACCAGTGTTTTAGTGAGCGAGTTGGATTATAAAGAAAGAGTTGTACCTACATATATAAGGGGATTAGAAGTTTTACCCGTAGGAGTTATCCCTCCGAACCCGTCGGAATTATTAGCATCTAAGAAGATGAAACAACTTTTGAATGATGTAAAACAAGATTATGATTTTATACTCATAGATACTCCACCCGCCGCGGTGGTAACAGATGCTTCTATTTTAGCGGCCGCAGTTGACGGTGTCATATTAGTCTGTGCATCGGGGCAAATAGCCATAGATGAGGTCGGAAGGGCAAAGGAATTATTGGAAAATGTAAAAGCCAACATTATCGGTGTCATTTTAAACAAAATTTCAGTAAACCGGAAAGGTTATTCGCAATACTATTATTATCATTACTATGGAGGAGAAAGTCCGGCGAGAGGTAAAGCAGAATCAAAATCAAGGCGGCGCCAAACGAGGCTATCTGCCGGGGATAAATCAAAGAGAAGTAAAAGAAGGTTAGAGGCCAATGGTTGATTTACACAGCCACATCTTACCCAATATTGATGACGGTTCTAAAAATATGGAAGAGACATTAAAGATGGGCAGGATAGCAGAGCAGGAAGGCTTCAGCAAAATAATCGCTACACCCCATTATATAGAAGGGGAATTTATATTGGACAGAGAACAATTTTTAAATATCATAAAAGAAGTTAATGAGCACTTTGTGAAAAATGCGATCAATATAGAGGTTTTACCCGGCTTAGAAATTTACATTTCGCCGGATTTGCCTTCCAAACTTAAAAAGGAAGAAATTTTTACATTAAATAATACCTTCTATGTTTTAATAGAGTTTCCAATGGGTAATATCCCAATATATACCGAGGACATTCTCTATGAAGTGAGGCTGCTGGGTTACAAACCCGTAATAGCTCATCCGGAACGTTATGCAAAGGTGATAGAAGAACCCGATTATTTAAAAGGTTTGATCGAGCAGGGCAATTACGTTCAAGTAAACAGTTTGAGCATAATCGGGATATTGGGGAAAGAGGCAAAAAGGACAGCGGAAATCTTATTGAAACACAGAATGGTTCATTTTATAGGTACAGATGCTCATACATCAAGAATCAGATCACCCAGAATAAAAGAAGCGCTGGAACAGATGCGCCAATGGGCGGATAATGAATATGTCGAAGAGATACTCAACAACGGCAGGGCGCTCATCAAGGGGGAAAAAGTTGACATACCGCAGCCCTTAACCTACAAACCCGACAAGGGATTCTTACATAATATGAGAAGATTTTTCAAATTAAAAACATCGTAAATGCTGTTCTAAGCCATGGAGGCTGAACCTAGGGCCTATAAAGTCAAAACATGTCGCATCCTGTCAAAAATGGAAATTATATGTCGGACGATTTTCATTGAAAAAAAAGGAAATATAGCACTGAGAGTAGAAGGTATATAATGATTCATAGTATTATTTGTCTGATAACGTAAGACTGTTTATGCGAATGCATCTCCGGTTTAACATTGGACAAGGAGGGAGGAAATGGCCATAGGGGTAAAAACGGGGGATAGATGTGAAGAAAGAGAGAAGATAAAGAGATCAAATCTATCGATAACTTATAGGAAAATCATATTTCTCGTAATAGATATAGTATTAATAAATATAGCCGGTTTAATGGCACTGCTGCTCAGGTTTGATTTTATAATTCCGAGAGGGTATCTACAAACCTATCTAAGAAGCGGAATTCTTACAACAGTCATCATGGTTATTATTTTTTATGTATTTAATCTTTATAAGAGTGTATGGGAATATGCCAGTTTAGGTGAATTAGTCTATGTAGTCGCATCATCCGCCGTAGGGAGTATCATATTATTTTTAGCTTACAATTATATTTTAAATATTAAATTTCCAAGAAGTTTTTACGCTCTATTTATGCTGCTCATAACTTCCTTCGTAGGAGGCTCTCGATTTATATACCGTATACTGAGAAGGGTAAAATTGGCCCTGTTCAGAGACGGTTTAGATAACAAGAGGGTGTTGATAGTCGGCGGCGGTAGAGCAGGCTCTATGATCATAAAAGAGATGTACAGCAATCCGCAGATACATAAATATCCGGTAGCGGTAATAGATGATGATCCAAGAAAATATAAGGGAAAAATACACAGTGTCCCTATTGTAGGTACGAGGAAAGATATAGGCAGGATAGTACAGGAGAAGAAGATAGACGAAATATTGATAGCTATGCCTTCGGTAGGCAGACAGGAGATAAAAGAAATTGTAAATATCTGCAATGAAACAAAATGCAGTTTGAAGATATTGCCGGGAGTATACGAGATTATAGACGGCAAGGTTGATATAAAGAAGATAAGGGATATAGAAATCGAAGATTTGTTGGGAAGAGACCCCGTAAAGGTAGATTTAACGGCTATATCCGATTATTTAACAGGTGA
>JALNXC010000218.1 GCA_023230535.1 Alkaliphilus sp.
ATCCTGGTATGCTAAATAAGATATTCTATTGAACAAACAAGAGCAAATCTTAGCTTATTTTTTCTCCAAAACCTCTAAAGGTGCTGTTGCTCTTGAGCCTTTGTCTCCAATAGCTTCGATAGTATAGATTCCTGGTTTTAGCATGACTGTCGGGATTCCGCCTGCTGGTACGAGTTTGAAAGCTCCATATACATTAACGGTAACAAATCCACCGGTATTGGCTACAGCAAAGGCAAAGGGCACCCCATCAACTGCCATAATCACCTTTACTTTTTCTCCCGGGATAAATCCAGCACCATAAAAAGCTAACTTAGCGCCCGGTTCTCCACTTATAGGATCAACCACAAGACTGGTTACCTTCTCTTCTTCAGCAAAAGCCATTCCCACCGAGATTATTGTCATAACTAAAACCACAGAAATTAGAAGAATGCCAATCTTCATCCAATTTCTCATTTGTCCTCACCTCCTAATTTTTCCTAAAAAGCCTTTGTTAATTTTTTAATGGCTTTAACTGGTCAGTCATTATTTTTTACTCTCTGGTGGAATAAAGCGTTCTGGAACTTCAATACCATTCTCCAGGCAATACTTATAAAGTCCTGCATGGATTGGAATTTCACCACCTGGTGCTACTAATTTAAAGTAATCAGTAATAGGATCCCATCCAATTATTCCAGGATATGCTGCTGCAACTTCATCAAAATTTTCAACATATGCCTTCACAATCTCATAACCAACATCTTCCGGTAAATTAGAGGAAGCTATCGCACCAACAACCTGTCCTTCTTCCATTACAGTTGGATTATTCTCGAGTTCTAAGATGCTGCCTGCTGGTGTCTCAAAGAAAAGTATGTAGGGGTATTCTGCTCTTATAATTTCAATATCCTCTTCACTATAACCGATAGCAGCCAGAGGGGTCCTCATATTAATTTCAATCAAAGCAGCATCCAGGGCTGTTAATCCGCTGGATTTTAGCACGCCGACAACACGTCCCTGGCTGAATGAGTCGAGAGCATCTCCTAGAGTTGCAGGAACTATATCAATACCACTACCTACAGCTTTATCAAAATTAATGAAATTTGTGGTACCAGATGATCCAGGTATACCTGGTGAGAATCTTTTGCCTCCTAAATCTCTGAAGGTTTTAATTCCTGAGTCTGCTCTAACATGGAGTCTGTTTACAATTGCATTTCGTAAGAATAACCATCTTATCGGTTCCCATTCTTCTCCTTCAAAATTGCTAATTCCTTTGTGTAATTGCATTGCAGAAGCAGAGTCCACACATAGGGCAAAATCGAATAATCCCTCTTTCACTCTTCTTAAGTTGTCCAGAGCTGCTCCACTCTCAATAACTGTTGTAATAATATTATTATCTGCCTTATTGATAACTGAAGCTGTTCCAACACACCAGGCATATAATCCAGATGTTGAAGAGGTACTGCCCATATTCAAATAGACAGTCTGAGCAAAAACATTTCCTGTTAAAAAACCCAACATCAGAAGAAAGATAAACACAAAAACCAATCCATTTAATCTGTTATTTTTCATTCTTATTCACCTCCTTTCTATGATGATTTTTCTCAAATATTATTTTTTTATTAATAGTCCCCTTTACCTGTAGTGTATAATACACTTTTAATTTTTTATTCTGATTTTGCTAACTCTATCCTTTTTGTCAAATTGTATTGATAAAATAGAATTGGCAATATAACAACCACACCTATGATAGATAAAATATGATTGGGGCACATCATCAAAAATCCACTTCCCACATAAATGAATCTAAATATACTATTTAGATTGCCTTTCACTCTCCCAAAAAAACCATAAGCCATAAGTATGGCACCAAAAAAAGCACTTACTGTGTAAGTTATCACTGGAATGGTATCACTGCGACCTACCAGAGCAGGATTAAGTACAAAAAAGTAAGGGATAACAAAGGCAACGATACCCAATTTTACTGATATTATGGCAGTTTTAAACCAATTCCCTTTGGCAATTCCAGCAGCAACGATAGCCTGGGTACAGGTAGGGGGAGTGACTCCACCCAATATTGCCCAGTAAATAAAGAAAAGATGTAAGGCTATCTGGTCAACCCCCAACCTTATCAGCGAGGGGGCAAGTATAGAAATGGACAAAATATAAGTTGGGACTACCGGCAGAGAGGTTCCTAAAATAAAAGGGATAATAGTTGCTATAAATAATGCTAATAATAAATTATCTCCTCCCAACTCAAAAATCACAGAACTGAGCTTGGGTGCAATACCGGTAATTCCTATCATATTTACCAGAATGCCCACAGATGCTAAGATTGGCACTATTTTACAAAGTGCCAATCCGCCCTCACTCAATCCATCTCTAATCTTAATTAAAGTATCTTTTAATCCTTCAGATGAGAGGTCAGAGAGTATGAAAACTACAATAACTGCAACACAGGCATAAAATCCGGCAAAGATTAAGGCTCTGCCAATACCAATAAAATATAGGAGCACAGCCATTGGAATAATTAGAGCAGCCAGTCTCTTAAATTTTAAAATACTCTCCCAGGTAGGGATTTCATTCTCAGGTACAGCAGCTAACCCCAACCGCACTGTTTCAAAATGTACTCCAGCAAAAACCCCTGTATAATAAAGCAGGCAGGGTATTAAAGCATAGACTATTATTTTTAGATAAGGAATACCTAAAAATTCTGCCATTATGAAAGCTGCTACACTCATAATAGGAGGGGTGATTCCTCCTCCTGTTGAAGCAATCGCCTCCACCGCACCGGCAAAATCAGGATTATAGCCCAATCTTTTCATTAATGGAATAGTATAACTTCCGGTAACTACTACATTGGCTACACCACTACCGGAAATGCTCCCGAAAAGTGCACTTGACACTACAGCTGTTTTGGCAGGTCCGCCCCTGTATTTACCAGTTAAGGCTAATGCGATATCTATAAAAGTTTTGCCACCACCCGCTCCTGAGATTAAAGAACCGAATATTATAAACATCGCAATAAAGGTTGCCGACATACCGGTAATGCTTCCATAAATTCCTAAAGCTGAAAAATACACCGAATTTAGAACAAATCTCCAGGATAACCCTGGTAATCTCCATATTCCCGACAGTTTGGGACCCAGGAATACGTATAGAAACAGTACTCCTACAAATATCGGTATTGCCCACCCTACAGATCTCCGAGCTGCATCAAGAATAACTATTATCAAGAGAGTGCCAATTATTAAATCAACGGTTGTTCCACTACCCGGTATCATATAGATTTTCATGGCTTTTAAGAATATATTGACATTTGCTACTATTATTATCGCTATGATACATATATCCCAAAAGGTTATCCTGCTATTTTCTTCCTGACCTGATTTTCCATAGGGATAAGCCAGGGAGGCTAATGAAATTCCCATAATAATATGAATTGCCCTTAGTTGTAAGTCAATCAGGTTCATAAAAATGGGAAGAAGAAGTTGTGTAAGAGAAAAGATAAGCCCGCCCCAGAATAACACCCGGCCTCTATCCAAAATAGACCTCCCCTTATTTTGAACAGCCATATTCTTTTACCTCTTATTATTTATTTTTATTATTCTACCTCTAATGGTACGAAAT
>JALNXC010000219.1 GCA_023230535.1 Alkaliphilus sp.
AAAATCCAAGAACTAAAAACAACAATTAGGGCAAAAGGCGAAGTCGTGGGAATTGATGATGCAGGAGTACATATTGTAGACCCAAAGACTGAAGAAGAAGCGACATTGACACTTGATGTATTTAAGTGTTTTATAGGCAAAGAAATTAACTTTAGTGTCACCGAATCAACTAAATCAGAAGAAGATTTTGATGCAGAAGATTTGGACATATAAAAATTAGGATTAATACTGAAAAAAATAATTATTTAGAAAGGAATAATATTATATGGCAGAACAAATCAAAATGTCAAAAGGAAAATTTAAGCTTGCAGGACTTGTAAATGGCACAGGCAGAGAAAAATTTATCACAACAAAAACATTTGACACAGGAACAACAAGGCAAACTTGTAATTTTGGTGTAAAAACATCAGAAAAAAATGAAACATGGGTTACTGTAGAGGGATTTGATAGCAAAAAAGCAAAATTCCAAAAGTATGACAACAAAGAAAAGAAGAGCTATACGAAAGAAGTCAGTTGGGATGATAGATTTAATTTTCAAGAAGATGGCTACAGACCTATATTTGGAATAGCTGTAAATTTTGAAGAAAATAACTACAAGACACTATTCTCATTTGATGCTGTGGACGAACTTGAAACTGAACTAACTGACAATATGCCTGTTTATATTGAGGGGAATATTGACTATAGGTCTTGGAAGAACGACAAAGGTGAAGTAAGAAGGTTTACAACATTTAAGCCTACAAAAATAAGAAAATCTACAAAAGATATAGACTTTAATTCTGATGGGTTTGAAGAACTAAATTTATTTGAGCAAGACATTATATTTATTGACGTTAATCCCCACCCTGAACAATCAGATAAATTTATCCTTGAAGCGAATGTAGTTACAGGAACTAAGGCTGAACCTAAAGTAGAAGATGTAGAATTCATTATTAGCGATAAAAAGTTAGCTACAACTCTAAAAAAGAATTTAAAACCATATAATGCCGTTACTGTTTTTGGTAGATTAGTAAATTCTGTGCAAGAGGAAGATGTACCTAAAGACGATGATGTATGGGGAGAAGATGACGCTGAATTCACAACCGCATCAGCTCCTAGAATTAGAGAAATGATTATTACTAAAGTTTATAAGAACACAATAGATAAAACATCATATAGCGAAAATGTTATTTCTAATATTAAAAATGCAACAGATAGCTTTGGCGATACAGAATGGGACGATGATAAAGGAATAGAAGATGATGTTTGGGGTTAATAATAATAGGAGGAAATTACATGGCAAGAGTAAGACGAGGTAGTGCAGTTAAGAAAGGACTTAAATTTTTTCTCTATGGGGCAGAGGGAACATGGAAATCTTCATTTTGTCTTGATTTTATGAAAATGAAAGACGAAGATGGAAAGCCTTTGAGAGTTGCTTACATAGATACTGAAGGTGGTTCAGTAGACAATTACTTGGAAGATTTAGAAAACGAAGGCATTAGCTTAGACAACTTATTTTTAATTTATACAAGCAGCTATTATGAAACGCTCGAATGGGTTGAAAAGCTTGTTAATAAGGAAGAGTTGTACTTACAAGATGATGACGGTGATGAAACAGACGAAATAGTTTTAGATGCAGATGGGAATCCTTTTGTTGCAGACGTTATTGTAATTGATAGCGCAACTGTTATCCAAGACACTCAAAAGTATGGTAAATTAAAAACCTCTGAAATTAGGGCAAAATTACGTGCTAAGTCAAAAGATGCAAGTGCATCAGAGCAGTTTGTAGCAGAAGCCACAGCAGGTATGGAGTTTAAAGACTATGATAAACTTAACCAAGAGGGAAAACATTTTCTACAGAGTTTAATTACAAGAACCGATCAATATATATGCGTTACATCTAGGGAAAAAGCAAAGAAGAAGATGGAAAAGAATGAAAGAGGAGAAATGGTATCAATTGATGTTGGTATTATTCCTGATTGTTTTAAGGGAGCAGAGTATGAGTTCTTTACTGTATTGAGAAACTTTGAAGATGATGATGGGGAAATAAAGGCAAAAGTCATGAGGAAAGATAGGACAAAAGTTTTTGCACAGAATGAAATTATTGATGCCCCAACTCCTTTATATTGGCAATCAGTTATTGATGGGAACAAAGGTAAAAATAAAGCGGTTATACTTCAGGACTACAATAAATCAATAGAGAATGACTTTAATAAAGAAAATAAGGGCTATAAAGACGTTATTAAAGAAAGTCAACAAAATGTAGAAACTAAAAGTTCAGAAGATATTGGTACTGCTGATAAAAACTCATCTTTATATAATGATTTAACTAAATTAAGAAGCTCAATGACACCTAATCAAAAAAAAGAAATGACACAATTATTTAGAGAAAATAGTTTACCCGTTAGACCAACTAAAGATACAGATGATGATACACTACAAAAGATGTACGACATTGCTTTAACTATTAAATAGAAATTATAAAATAAAATTAACAAAGTAGGGGGATGAATATTTTTTATCCCCTACTAATATATAAAGCTAGGTGAATTAATTATGAAAGAAATAACAAGAAAATGTCGTATGTGTGATGGCAAAAATGAACAAAGCATTAATATTGAAGTTGACGATTTTGTAATGATAAAAAAAGGAAAAATAAGCGAATATTATCACACTCAATGTTATTTAATGTATTTAATTACTAAAAAAAGAATGACCGAGCAAGAAAGCTTATTAGAGATTCAAAGAATAAAAAGCTTAATGATTGAAGATGTAGAGGATAAAAAGTACAGAGAAAAACTATGTGAATTGATAATGAATTTATATAATATATCTTTCCTTCCCAATTATTTCTTCATAAGACTAAGTGAAATAAATAAGGGAACGTATAAAAACATTAAAGAGCCTATTAGTAATCTTGAATTATTTGAAATGTATTCTAACCAGAAGTTAATAGCAAAACTAGAGAAGATAGCAATAAAAAAAGGAATAGAAAAAGACAATAGGTTATATTGGGATTTATCTATTATTCTAAATGAATATGAGGCATATAAAAGGTGGAAGAGGAACAATGTTACTAAAGATATAAATATAATAAAAATAAAAGAAGATATGCAAAAAATAAAGCAAATGCAAACTAATATTAAACAAGTAGATGATGACGATGTTGACATTACTGAATTAATTCTTTAAGGACGGATGGTGAATTTATTTGTCAAGAGAAGCTTTTGACATAGGCAATGAAGCATTGGTAGTTGGTAGTTTCTTTAAACAACCAGACTTATATATAGAATATGGCAAAACAATACGCTCAAAATATGACTTTTATGATGAAGGTGCAAGGTTTTTATTTGATACATTTGAATTATATTATACATCTTTCTCGCAGGAAGTGTCTGAGGACAAAGTAAATATTTTTATGAGGAAAGATGATGATCGCAAAAGAAAGTATTTAGCAATAGGTGGATATTCAACTATACAAGGATACATGGATATTGTTGATATAAATGACTTTAGCCAATATTACGATACACTTAAAAAGTTTTCTTTAATACGAGAATTAGATAGAAAGGGTTTCCCCATAAGTCGTATATTAGACCATCCAAAG
>JALNXC010000220.1 GCA_023230535.1 Alkaliphilus sp.
AAACGGAAGGCATATTATCTCCAAATTCAAGCTCTACGGATTTTAAAGTATTGGCTTGAACATATATATCATGTTCGATAGGAGTTATTTCCGGATCCCCCAAAAAATAATCCTCAAGGATATTCTTACTTTGATCCCACGCGGAATCTATGTTATGAGATAATATCGTATAATAATTTTTTTTTCTATCCCCCGCCCCAAAACTTACAACAACCGTTTTCGGGGAAATAATATTTTTGCGTTCTTCTATAACTGTCTTATCACTGTCCTTACCTGCCTTACCCCCTAATCCTAATATGTTGACAGGGGAAGGAAACCATAGCTGTCGGGTTAATATAATACTCATAATCACCAAGATTGAAAGAATTAGAGTTTTTAACCTTTCCCTGTTCATATTTTATCACTCCAAGCTCTATTACTTATTCCGTATGCCCGGAGTGGATTTGTTAACTATATCCTGTAATAATTGTTTCACATCTTCTATCTCCATTACATTTATAATTCTTTCCATATTATCCTCTAATCCATTTCTATATTCTATTATAAAATGTATTTTATTTAATCCGGACTTTAAATCCACCGATGCCCAGCCCCTTTGAAGTACACCTACGGTTATGTCGATAGGTTCATAGAGCAATATATATTTCTCCGTATCTTCTTCCATACTGCTGTTATGATAAACTTCTATACGCACATCGGTGCCCCTGGAGGCCTTAAAAGACAAAAGTATATTCTTATCCGTAGTGGATATGTTCTTCTCAGGTTCTAATATTTCAAAAAAGTATTTTCCGCTTTCGACTCTTTTAATCTCGTCTGAGGCCCCATTTATAGTGTTGTCCGCATAACATACGGTACCTGATATGCTCAATATAAAAAATATGAGTATTCCTGCAA
Source organism: Alkaliphilus sp. (assembly GCA_023230535.1). Lineage (GTDB taxonomy): Bacteria > Bacillota > Clostridia > Peptostreptococcales > Natronincolaceae > JAAZJW01. The sequence continues at coordinate 895 of JALNXC010000220.1, forward strand.
TCAATCTTTTTTTCATATCGATTCCCCCTGTAAAATAGCTGAATAGCTTCATATTTTATTATACGTTTTTTATATTACAGTTATATTACAAGCAAATTAAAATTAAATTACACATCAACCGCCATAAAAATGGGTAACCGGATAACCGTTTTAGTTCCTTTGCCCTCTTGACTGAATATTTCAATAGTTCCTTCATGGGCCTCTATTATCTCCTTAGCAATTGAAAGCCCAAGGCCCGTGCCGCCTAATTCGCGGGCCCTCGCCTTATCGACCCTATAAAATCTTTCAAAAATCCTTTCCAAATCCTTCTCCGGGATTCCGATACCGTTATCTTCTATACCCAATATCAGTTTATCTTCCCGAATACAAATATCTATTTTGATATGCCCGCCTTCAGGTGTATATTTAATACTGTTACCGAGCAAATTTAAAATGGCCTGGCCTATACGATCTTTGTCCGCATAGATTATGGTGTCATCTTCTTTTAGATCATTTAAATTTAGATATACACGTTGTTTTTTATTTTTTACGGAAACATCTAATTTTAATATGATTTCCTCGATAATTTTTCTCAAATCAACAGCCTTTTTATTCCACTTGGATTGCTGAAAATCTAAACCGGATAATTGTAATAAATCTCTCACCAACCTAGCCATTCTTTCTGTCTCACTATCCACAACCTGCAAAAAATTTATGGATAAATCCCTGTCGTCTATAATCCCGTCCAGCAATGTTTCCGTATAACTTTTGATCGTCGTTAACGGAGTCTTTAACTCATGGGAGACATTGGCTACAAATTCTTTCCTCATGTTCTCCAATTTTTGATGTTCCGTAACATCCTGAAGCAATATGATAATCCCTTCAATATCTCCGTTTTGATCCATAAACGGCGCATAACTTGCCTGCAATATTGATTCATTATTTATATCGATTATCTTATTTCCCGACCAATCTTCTTCCTTTTCCAAAAATTTTTCTATTTTAAACCGGTCATCATAAGAAGTAAATAATTGATCAAAATTCTCTGCCGCACAGACTTCTTCATCTATTCCCAGCATTTCCAGAGCCTTGGAATTTATATGTATAATTTGCCCTTCTTTTGTAGCGGCAATAAGCCCATCCGCCATATATTCAATGATAGTATCCATCTTCTGCTTCTCGTTGCTCATCTCCTGCAGAACCGTTTTTAACTTTGCAGTTAAATAATTAAACATATCCGCCAACTGCCCTATTTCGTCATCGGACCTTATTTCAACAATCTGTTCAAAATCACCTTGTGCCATCCTCTCTGCCTTGACCGTCACATCCTTAATAGGGCCCGTGATACTTTTAGCTATAAAATAACCCAGTATAATAGTTATAAAGAGAGCCAAAAATGTAGCCTTTAATATAATTATCTGCGATTCCTGCAATGTTTTATATATATCCTCCAAATTACCTTTTAGATAAACAGCCCCTGCAACATGATTATCATCGCTGCGAATCGGAAAAACCATATGTTTAGAACTATTGAGTTTATTATCCTGCCGAATAATATCCTTTTCCTCTACCTCACCATTAAAGGCAGCTAAGATCAGATCCGATTCTAAAAAATGAGTAGCATTCGCTTCACCGTTTTCACCCATATAAGATGCATTGGTACTGAAAACAACAGTAAAATTTGTATCGTTCTTGATAACTGTAATTCCCATCCCCATCTGCTCATAGTTTCTGATATTATTTTCAACCTCATTCGGATTATTCTGCCAATCAATGGCTTCTAAAGATGTGATCACCGTATTAGCCAAGTTTGACAGGTTGTTGCTGACAACCCCCAGATGGTATCGTTCAAATTGCTGCATCAAAAATACCCCGATAATGATCATTGCCATAAACACCAGCAAGAAATAAATTATAATGAATTTCCACCTGATACTTTTGAACATGATTAAGACCTCCTGAAATAGTACCCTACACCTCGTTTAGTCATAATATATTCAGGAGTCCCCGAATCGTCTTCTATCTTCTCCCTCAACCTTCTCACCGTCACATCAACGGTTCTTATATCACCGTAATATTCATAGCCCCATACCTGCCTTAAAAGTTGCTCCCTGGTAAATACCTGCTCCGCCTGAACCGCTAAAAATTTTAACAGTTCGAATTCCCTGAGGGTAAGGTCTATGACTTTGCCATTTTTCTGCACCTCATATTTCGAAAAATCTATGGTTATACCGCCTATGGAAATCACACCTTTTGTTTTGTTGTCAATATTTACATCCATTCTCCTCAAATTTGCTTTTACCCTCGCAAGCAATTCCCGCATACCGAAAGGTTTTGTGATGTAATCATCGGCACCCATCTCAAAACCCAGCACTTTATCGACCTCTTCTTCTTTGGCCGTCAACATTAAAATAGGAACCGTCAAGGTTTTTCTGATTTCCCTGCATACTTGAAAACCGTCTAATTTAGGGAGCATCACATCCAACAAAATTAAATCCGGATTGAGAGTAATCGCTTTATGTAAACCGTCTTCACCGTCATAAGCTATGAAGGCCTTATAACCTTCCTTTTCCAGATTAAACTTAATTATTTCCGCTATAGGTTTTTCATCTTCAACTATCAAAATATTCTTTGCCATGATGAAACATCACCTCATTGAATTAATTAATTCGTATATTTGTAAATCATTCTATTTTTATTTTCTTTAT
>JALNXC010000221.1 GCA_023230535.1 Alkaliphilus sp.
AAAACATCCTGCTCATCTTGTTTCCCTTTAATATTCTGTAATCTTAAATTAATCGCCTCCAGATCCTTTCTTGATTTTTCATCTAACTGATCCAGATAAACTTCGGCTATTTTTTGGCCCTTTGCAATTTTCTCCCCCTCGGAAACAAAATACTTTATATCCCCGCCGCCGACGGTTGTGAGTATCTTCTCCTGCCTCGCAACATAGCCCGTGGTCTCCACAGATTTTTCAATTTTGCCGTATTCAACTACATACGTGCTCTGAGCCGATGCCTTCAATAAATACGCCATTCGTGAACCGAAATATAAAATAACTATTAAAATAACTAAATAAAATGCCTTATTCCTGCGTTTTTTCGTGTTTTTTGGTTTTCTAATATTACTCAAAAAATCACCTGCCGGATCTTATAAATAATTTTAATTATATAATTCTCCATTTTCATAAAAAATCCTTCAAATGAGCCCATTTATTTTTACAATATCTAGGTATTGAAATTACTCATGACCCCTTAAAAATTAAAAAACCCTTAAAAAATTAAGGGTTTTTTACAAATATTCTTAAAATCTGGTAAAAAACTTACCATATCGGCTAATAACTTTGAGGTTTCTGATAGTTTTAATATTTAGCTTAATAACATCGGTCCCCCCTGTAATAAGTGCAATTGTATTATTTGTTTTATTAGCACCAAGCACAACCCCGACAAGTTTATTATCATTTTCTAATATTACCCTGACCTCATCCCCTACCATTATTTCCGTACTTCCCAACATAAAATGTTTAATATCAAGACCTTCTAAGTCATGGGATTCTAAGGTTTTATTGTCTAAAAAAACGATATTGTTGCTTAAATTAACCTTTTCCCTCAAAGTGGCAAGTATATAACCGCTAAATGCCAATATAAACATGATAACAGATATCGATATCAGATCATCTATCATTGTTCTCTTCACATCCTCAATAACAACTCGAATTCAATTTTTTCCATATAATATTCAAATATTACGCCATTACATTTTACTATAGAACAAACCCTCCTTGCAAGTCTTATCATATTTTAAATCCGATAGTTTCGCTTTATATGCATTTTCTATTTCAACAATTTTAAACTTATCCATATTATGCCATATATGATTTCTTCTACGAACAAAATTTAAAAAACTACGATTTATATTATTTTATTTCTACAAAACATAAAACATTGGAGAATGCATAATGCTATTTTCATTTAAATTTTCTATGCCGAAGATATTACTAAGTTCATATAATATCCCCACATGGGCATAGTTGTCAATATGAAATACCCTATCAATTTTATCATATCTATATTTCTCTTTCAATTCCGTTATATACTCATTTTTTATCAAATTTAATTATTTAATACCCTAAATGTACTTTAATATATGCTATTATTTATAATTCCATTGACAATATATTTGCTCAAAATTGATAGTTTAATAAATCCTTAAAATACTATTGCCTTGGAAATAGTTATATTTCAACATTTTCCTTTGTTTTATATTATTTTTATTTATATTCCGCCAAATAACTATGTATTTTATCAATATCACAATATACCTGGTTTCCATATCGTTTCGGATATTTCTATTGTAAATATTAATATATAATTATATTCACCGGCACACAATATATTTAAAGAACTTTTTTGCTGATCATCTTGGTCTCTTCCATGAAAATAGATATTCCCTTAATTCCTTTATAGTCCCTACAAATATCAAAAATTTCATACTACGATCCCTCCTATCAAACATATGTTCTTTTAACCATTATATCCGAACACACGTTTGATGTAAAGAATATATTTCTATTAATTAAAATAAATAACGGATTTTTACTAAAAATCTACATATAATATCCAAAAATTCTATAACAAGGTTGCTTTTCTATAAAAATTATAATATTATTAAGGAACAATTTAATAATGAGTATGGGTTGCAACAAATAAACAATGAGCATTAAAAGGGAAACAGGTTTAAAGCCTGTGCGGTCCCGCCGCCGTAGGGTATGTGTGGATTTTATAAAGCCACTGGATTAACCGGGAAGGCAAAATCACAACTTACATCCAAGCCGGAAGACCTGCCCATACAAAAAACATTGTTGACTTCACGGGTAATGAGGAGGTGTTTTAAGTATTACAAGTTCCGTATGTTCTATACATTACATGTTCCTACTGCGACTGTAATTTAATCGGTATTTAAAACCTTTCAATTATCAATTGAAAGGTTTTCATTATGAAGGGAGAAATTAAACATGAAAAATAAAATACTTATAATTATATTGTTAGCGGTAATTGCCGCATCAGCTTTTCTGGGATACAAAACCTTTTTATCCCCAAGAGGAATAGAAGGATCTAAAAATGTTACAATCCAAGTAATAGTTGAAAAAGAAAATATAGATAAAAACTTCAACTTTAAAACAGAACATGAATTTTTGATCGAACTTTTAAATGAAAATCAAGCAGACCTGGGACTGAGCCTAAAAAAATATGAGCTGGGTTCAATGATTACGGGTATGGTGAATTACACTGCGGATGAAAACAAGAACGAATATTTCCACATATATGTAAATGAACTGGATGCCACCTCAGGCCCCGATGAAATACCGTTAAACAATAACGATCATTACAAATTCGAATTAAAGAAGTGGTAAAATTGAAAGCTAAAGATATTGCAATTATAGGTTTGTTGAGTGCATCCATAACGACCGGAAAATTGGTATTGAGTTTTATTCCCAATGTAGAAATCGTTTCATTGTTATTTATTGTATACACTATTATTTTCGGCATCAAACGCAGCATTGTAATTTCAATTATTTTTTCAACAACAGAAATATTTATATACGGTTTTTCCACCTGGCTTTTAGTATATTACCTCGTTTGGCCCATGTTAATAATTATCATACACTTTGCAAGAGAAACCATTAAAACCGAGTATGGATATGCCACAATAGCAGGATTGTTCGGATTATTCTTTGGAGCCTTTTTCGCTGTAGCGGAATCCTTTTTCTATGGATCTGCATACGGACTGACTTATTGGGTCCGCGGGATTCCTTTTGATATATTGCACGGAGTTTCTAATTTTGTAATTGTGCTGATTCTTTTTAACCCTACGGTAAAAGCTATGACATATGTATATAAGAGCATCAACAGATGAATATTTTATGTTTATATCAATGCAAAACAAATCAGCCCGTTTAAAAATTGGGCTCATTGTTCTGATAAACAGAATATATTTAATAAAAAATACTAAACGATTACATTTGCAGAACATGTTTATAACTCTCAGCGAATTGCCTGTCCGGCAAACAGCCGGGAGATAAAAAATCCGTTTGAAAATTGCGCATGTCCGAGCGTAGCGAGTTTGCAACCTTAATTTACTCCGTAGGAATATAAACAGGAGTGCCCGTGGCGCGAATTTTTGCAGTCTCATAACTCAAATTTATTTGCTTCCTTCGGTCGCATAAATTTGGTATTCGTTGCGTTTAAGCTACCAACAATTTGCTTTGCAAATTGGGTTAGGTTATAAAGGATTTTTTATTGAAA
>JALNXC010000222.1 GCA_023230535.1 Alkaliphilus sp.
AGCGACGGATTCGTGGTCACACCGCTCAAAATACCCCATTTGCTTATCTCCCTGATATGCTCTACATTTGCCGTATCGATATACAATTTCATAATACCCCTCCTCTTTAAATCAAGCAGTATTTTTCAATACTTACTTTCTTGTTTTTGTATATTTTAATAGATAATTGCGAAAATAATTAGGTTTTCCTTCTGAAATATCTATTTAAAAGCCGATTACGGTATATTATATATCACTTCTTTATTGTATTAAAGATTATACCATATTATCCGTTTATATAATGTAAAAAATTTGCCATCTCAGGCCAAACCTGCGGGAAATGTATTCCTTGCATATTATTCAGTGGACCTCTGCTTTCGGATTTGACCCCGGCGAAGGAAAGGCCCCGGGCTTTTATTTGTCACACTTCCTCTTGAATTCGGTTGGCCTTAATAAAAATGAAATAAATAATAAAAAACATCTTTATATCGATATAAGGATGTTTTTTAAATATTCACCATATGAGTTTTTATTTATTTTTGAAAATCTCCTTTGAGAATCTCCCCGGAATATTTTTTTACCCTGTTAACACTGTCTATAAGATACGGTGTAAATTCCAGCACCTTTTCAAATATTTGTTCGATGGCTGTCGGAACATATTCATGCGAAATATCATTTCTCAGATACCTGATTTCTTTAAAAATTTCCGCGGAGGATATGAGCCCCCTTTTTTCCGCTCTGTTGATTCTGTCGATCACACTGCCCGGCCTCTCTAACTCCAGGATATCGATCAATCTGAATATCTTTTGTATGAGCATATCACCGGTCCTGGCAAAACGGCTGGTCAGAGCCTCAAATTTGTCCAATTCCCCGAAAGTATATTCCTCTTTTATACCGATATTTCTACATGTATTGTAAGAATAAATCAACATATCATTTGAATACTCCAACAATTTTAATTCCTCGGCCAATAATTGTTTTTCATCTCTTTTCATAGTAATATACCTCCTTTTAGAGCAATCCTTGCAAAAGGATGGGCAGTATCTTTAGCAATAAATATATCAATCCTCTGTTCTCCGATAATATCCCATAATCTATATTTAATTTTACCCGAATCTCCCTGTTTTAACTTATGGGATAATATCAATAAATCAATATCCCCGCCTTTTTTATCGTCATGTACTCTGGAGCCAAAAAGATAGATATGTGCATCCTTATCGATGTTTTCCACTACTTCTTTGATTGCTTTTATTTCGCTATCAGACAGACGCATCAGAATTCGGACCTCCTTAAGCTTTGGTTTAAACCGATATCCTCTTGTCCTAATGATACCCATATTATAACACAATTACATAATTTTTTATCATAAAAACACCCCATCCCGACACCGATGTGCCAAAAATGGGGTGTGTATAGAAAAATTTTTATCTCTGTACAATGATAAACACCTTTTTTGCCGTTATATAATACCCGTTATCTTCCGCAAACACGCCTATCTCATCGCCGACATATATATCTCCGAGCCTTATCGAATTTCCGTCTTCGTCAATATAAATAGTATCATCGTCTATATGGATTTCTATCTCCTCACGTGCTCTGATCTGAAGCTCCAAAATTCCTCTTCTGGTATCCTTGTGCATAACCTTACCCGTATAATTGGAACCCTGAAATTTGCGATAGGTCTCTATCCATACTATTTCATCGTTTTCTATCTCCAGCTCCACTTCATAATTCAATCTCAAATCATAAATACCCGCTTTTTTCTCTTCAACCCTTATTACGGTATCGGGAACTAAAGCAAAAGTTTTCACAGTTCCGTCATACTTTTCAACGGTTATCTCCGTGGGCTCCGGACTCTGCGCAATGACCATTTTTTTGATATAACCCTCCACGGTCTTCTTTATGCTAAAAGCATCTACATATATCACCTTATCGTATTCCGTAGTGATCTCTACTTCATCCCCCACCTTGATATCTTTAAAATTCACGGTCCTTCGATCCCTCTTTAAAGTCGCCTCGGAGGAAATGGCAAAAGTCTCTATAGTTTTATTATCCAGCAATATTTCTAAAATATCCTCATCTTCATCGCTGTCCTTTGCCCTCACTACACCTTCAAAATACCTCTCCCTCGGATCCGCTTCTATCTCTATTATCTCATCATCGGTATAGACAACCGTAACTATATCACCCGGTTTTAAATCGCCTATGCCCGCAAGTTTGCCGGAAATACGCACACTGCTTTTACCGGTAAAAGCGAAATTATGAATTTTTTCCTTTTCATCCGAAATAAATACCCTGCTATCCTGTCCGGACAGATAATAATAAAAATAGCCTTTCAATACCTCGTCGGTTGTAATCGGCGGAATATCCGGCTCTACAATCACATCATCATCCGAAAGATTGTCCAATATTTCAGCGGACATGGAAACAAGTTTAGCAATCTCCGCCCTGGTTATTTTATTATCCGGTAAAAAGCGCCCGTCGTTGCTCGTTTTGTCCAGTATTTTTTTGTCCAGCAGCAAAGCGATATAAGGTTTTGCCTCATCGGGAATACTCATCTCATCTTTGTAAGGGATTGTGTATATCCCGCCGATTTCCTCCCCGGCCCCGTATTGCAACACTTTCCCGATGTAAATAGCTACCTCATACCGTTTGGCATATGTTGAACCGGTGGCGGACACTAATGACTGCAGTTCTTTTGCCGACAAAATATCATTGAAGAGGGCATATGCCACGGCTCCCTGCCCCCAATCCGGAATACCGTTATCCTTCAGTTGTTGTTTATACTGATTTATATAGTATTGCCCCTCGATGTCACTATAGCCCATAAGCCTTGCAATTATAACGATAGTCTCTAATTTAGTGATATTTTCCTCCGGCTTAAAAGTACCATCCGAATATCCTGTTATAAGCCGGCACTCATAGACATCTTCTATATATTCCTTTGCCCAGCTGCCATCTATATCGGTAAAAACCGCCGATGCCGCAAAAGATAATGCGGTACTCAGCATAACAAACAATATTACGGCAATGGTCACTCTTAACTTCGTATCTTTCATGTTCTTCCTCCCCATTCCTTTTCTGGCAAATAATAGTTTCACGATTCAAATTAAAAACCTGATGACATATTATTCTACATAAACCTTCCTTTTCCTGCACTTTTTTGAAAATATATTATTTGTCATCATTATGTAATATTTGCCGAAAAAAATACCCCGTATCCCTGCGTGAATATTTTCACGCAGGGATACGGGGTATTTTAAAATACTTTTAAACTTTTAAACCCTTAAACAAAATGTCAACAACATGTGCGACATCGATATCATTATGTTTTTTGCCATTGGGGGAATATCTCATGAAATTGCTGCTTGCAACCACGCCCAGCATTATAAATGCGGCCTTCTTTTTATCTATGTCCGCCCGGATCTCCCCCGTTTTTATTCCCTGTGCGATGATTCCCGAAAGAAAATCTATCATACTCTCATGCGCCCGTATAATATATGGGCGAATCTCATCCGAAATATTTTTAAATTGAAAGAAGGTTTGCTCTATAGCATTGATG
>JALNXC010000223.1 GCA_023230535.1 Alkaliphilus sp.
TAGATATAAAAGCACCCTCGGGAAGAACCGTGGTAGCAGCCGGTAACGGCAAAGTAGTAACTTCCGGAAATCTGGGAGGTTATGGGAAAACCGTAATTATCGACCATGGCGGCGGCATAATGACATTATATGCTCATAATTCACAACTATTGGTTTCTGAAGGCAACAGTGTGGTGAAAGGTCAAAAAATTTCACTTGTAGGAAGCACGGGAGTGTCTACGGGTCCCCATTTACATTTTGAAGTACGAAAAAACGGACAGTATGTAAATCCTATTCCATACGTAAAAGGTAATTAAGAGATTGAGTGATTATAAATATCAAAAATATCAGAGAATTTAACAATTCTTTGATATTTTTTTGGTATAATATATAGTAGTAAGGTATAATGTTTTATAAGTGCCATAGAATAAAATACAATGTGAGAATCAATCCGAAGGGGAAGGTTATATGATAAGCAAACGAAAAGCTGTGGTGGGGGCACTGATAATCATCATGTTTACCACTGCCATAAGCTTTACAATCGGAAATTTTGTGTCATCGCCATTGGGCTTTGGATATGCGATACCGCGGGGCAGCTATAAGCAGTATGAAAAATTTTTATCGCTTAAAAATTATCTGATGAAAAACTATTATAAGGAACTTGATGAGGACAAACTTATCGAAGGTGCCATAAAGGGTATGTTCGAGAGTATAGGGGATCCGTATACAATATATATGGATGCGGATGAGTATAACAACTTGATGATAAGAACACAGGGGATTTATGGCGGTATCGGCGTAATTGTAACCCCGGGAGACGACGGCTATGTGACCGTGGTATCTCCGATAGAAGATACGCCGGGAGAAAGGGCCGGGCTTATTACCGGGGACAGGATACTGTATGTTGACGATGAAGCTATATTTGGCGAAAAATTAGATTATGCGGTGAGCCTGATGAAGGGCAATCCGGGGACGGAAGTGAGGCTTTCAATTCTGAGAGAAGGCAAGAGCGAGATGTTTGATGTAAATATCGTGAGGGAAGAAATTCGATTGAAGACGGTCCGTTCCGAAGTTATGGAAAAGGACATCGGTTATATCAGGATAAGCATGTTTGATGAGCAGACAGCCAGGGACTTCAAGGAACATTTGGAATTATTAAAAAAGAAAAATATTAAAGGAGTCATTCTGGATTTAAGAAATAATCCCGGGGGGCTATTGGACGAATGTGTGGAAATTGCCGATGAAATACTGGGGGAACAGGTAATTGTTTATACGGAAGACCGCAGCGGAAACAGAAAGGTGGAAAAATCGGACAAAAAACAGCTGAAATTGCCGATTGTGGTTTTGGTAAACAAAGGCAGTGCCAGTGCTTCCGAAATATTGGCAGGAGCAATCAAGGACGGAAAAAAAGGCAAGGTAATAGGGACTACTACATTCGGTAAGGGTTTGGTACAACAGGTTAAACCGCTTACCGACGGAACGGGGTTTAAATTTACGGTTTCCGAATATTTTACTCCCAACGGTACCAATATTCACGGTACGGGGATAGAGCCGGATATTGTAGTGGAATTACCTGAGGAACTGGACAAAGAACTTGAAATTGAGACCTATGAAGATACGCAGTTGAAGAAAGCCATAGAGGAGCTCAGAAAAGAGATGTAACGGACGGCGGGCAAAAATTATGCGATAGATATTACAGAGGCATTTAAAAAAGGAATATAATGAAATAAAAACACCCATATTTCGGGGTGTTTTTATTAATTTTAAATTATGATATAATAATAGTGGAAGGAAGGAGTCGGGCAGAAGCCGGAGGAGAGATATATGGAAAAATTTAAAATTGTATCTGATTTTAGACCTACGGGCGATCAGCCGGAGGCAATAGATGCTTTAGCTAAGGGAATTAATTCCGGGGCAAAGCATCAAGTATTGTTAGGGGTCACAGGTTCGGGAAAAACTTTTACTATGGCAAATGTGATAGAAAAAGTTCAAAGGCCTACCCTGGTGATCGCTCATAATAAAACTTTGGCTGCACAGCTTTGCAGTGAATTTAAGGAGTTTTTTCCAAACAATGCGGTAGAATATTTCGTGAGCTATTATGATTATTATCAACCTGAGGCATATGTCGTGCACAGCGACACCTATATAGAAAAGGATTCGTCTATAAATGACGAAATTGATAAATTGAGGCATTCGGCTACATCCGCTTTACTGGAAAGGCGGGATGTTATCATAGTGGCGAGCGTTTCTTGTATATATGGACTGGGAGACCCGGTAGAATATAAGAGGTTGGTAGTTTCTCTCAGGACAGGCATGGAAAAGAGCAGGGAAGAAGTTCTGAGGCAGTTGGTAAATATACAATATGAAAGAAATGATATAAATTTTGTCCGTGGAACATTCAGGGTAAGAGGAGATACCGTAGAAATATTTCCCGCCTCATCTGCGGACAATGTTCTTCGTGTTGAATTTTTCGGCGATGAGATTGAACGAATAATAGAAGTAAACAGCTTGACCGGGGAGATAATCGGGGTAAGGCAACATGCTTCAATCTTCCCGGCATCTCACTATGCCACAAGTTCGGAAAAAATAGAGGCGGCTATAAAAACAATAGAAGAAGAATTGGAAGAGAGGGTCAAACAATTTAAAGAAGAGGATAAACTCATAGAAGCGCAGAGGATACAGCAGCGCACGATGTATGATATTGAGATGTTGAGAGAAGTAGGGTTTTGTCAGGGTATAGAAAATTATTCGAGGCATATAACGGGGCGGGCACCGGGGAGCAGGCCCTATACCCTCATAGATTATTTTCCGGGGGATTATTTAATCATTGTGGACGAGTCCCACGTTACGCTTCCGCAAGTCAGGGGAATGTACGGGGGAGACCGTTCGAGAAAGGATTCTTTAGTCAATTACGGTTTCAGATTACCGTCGGCTTACGATAACAGGCCTCTCAATTTTGGGGAATTTGAAGGATTGGTAAATCAAATTTTATATGTGAGCGCCACTCCGGGGCCTTATGAGATGGAAAAGAAGGATAAACTTGTAGAGCAAGTGATAAGGCCTACGGGATTACTGGATCCGGCAATCGAGGTCAAGCCTATTGAGGGGCAGATAGATGATTTAATCAGTGAAATAAACAGGAGAGTTGAGAAAAGGCAGAGGGTGTTGATCACTACTCTCACGAAAAAGATGGCGGAAAATCTGACGGATTATTTGGATGAAATGGATATAAAGGTGAGATACCTGCATTCCGATATAAAGACCATAGAGAGGATGGAGATAATCAGGGATCTGCGGTTGGGGGAATTTGACGTTTTGGTAGGTATAAATTTGTTGAGGGAAGGTTTGGATTTACCCGAGGTATCTTTGGTAGCCATATTGGATGCGGATAAGGAAGGATTTTTACGTTCCGAAATTTCATTGATTCAGACAGTCGGCAGGGCTGCCCGAAACGTGGATGGTAAGGTCATCATGTATGCGGATAGAATCACCAAGTCCATGAAAAGGGCTATAGATGAAACTCGGAGAAGGAGAGAGATACAGGA
>JALNXC010000224.1 GCA_023230535.1 Alkaliphilus sp.
GCAAAACGGTTACTAAAATCAAATAAAAAGCAAGGCTGTGAACGTCAAGTAGTATTCTACGATTTTTGATAAATAAGTTTTTACACCTAATTACTTCCAAATATGGAAACTCTATATTTCAATCTGTAACTATCACCGGCTAAATGAATTACCTCGCATCTATGAACAATTCTATCCAAAATAGCTGTTGTGATAGCAGGATCACCTAATAGCTCTCCCCAATCTTCAGGTCCCTTATTAGATGTAATTATGATTGATGTTTGGCCATAAAGCCTATTGATAAATTGAAAGAATAAATTTGCCTCGTGTTTTTCTATGGCCATAAACATTAAATCGTCAATAATAACCAGATCAGCATCTGTCATGCGTTTAATACGGGTTTTTGCACTCTTTACAATTTCCTGTGTTTTAAGATGATACAAGAGGTCGTGCATTGTAGTAAAAACAGCTTTATAGCCGTTTTGTATGGCATGTATGCCTAAGCCGACTGATAACATGGTTTTCCCTACACCCGGCGGGCCGAGCAGGATTAGATTAAAACCCTGCTCAATCCAAGTAAGCTCTTTTAGCTGATTAAGCTGTCTTTTGCTTAAGGATTTTTGTTCAGTTATATCAAACTCATCAAGTGTTTGATATTGAGGAAAATTTGCCTGTTTCATCAATCTTTCAAATTTCTTTTCTTCCCTGGATTTGATTTCCTGATTAAGAAGGGATTCCAAAAATTTTTCATATGATAATGCTTTATCAGTGGCATTTTTTAAAATCTCATCCAAAATTGTTGCCGAATGGCGAAGCCTAACATTTCCTAACATCTCTTTAATACTGTCCGTAGTAGACACAATTTGTACTCCTCTCATAAATTTAATACCTGTTATGAGTATTCCGGGTGATATATTACATCACCTGTCAGGTTGCCGGAAACCGTCATTCCGGTTATAAGGAAACCGTTGTTCCGATAATAAAGACTTGTACAGCGCATTTATTCCACGGTCCTCTTGACAATGGGCCTTCATCGGCATGTATTTAGGCATTAGGGAGATTCCTTCATGCAAGCATAGTTGATTATCAGCCCACCATACCGGCACTCATTGTCAAGAGGTTTTAGCGACATAACGCTAATAGGTTTTTCATATCGGACAGTTAGCTTTCCTAAACATCGGAATATTGGTTTCTTTATGTCGGAATATTCATGTTATTCTTTTTTAAATATATCTGCATATTCTTTAATATCTCTGACTTGAGGCCTAGTTTTGATTCTTTCCAGGCTATCTAAGGATACCGGTATAACCTTAAAGGATTCTTTCTGTGGTGCCTGATATTGTTGTTCTTTAGCATAATGGACTATGGCATCTTTAAAATCCATGGCACTGTAGAGTCTATTTTTGGTGCAGAAGTCCAGGGCCTTATTAATAGTACTTGGACCATGCCCCTTGATTGCTTCTTTGACAACCAATAATTGATCCCTTATATACCTAGGTTTATCTGCTCTGATGTCTTCAAGGAAGGTACTAACAGCTAATCTGTCAGGGAACATAGAAACTATTTCTTCCGTTAAGGCAGCAATATTTTTTGTTCTATCCCGGGTATGATTACTATTTTTAAGAAGCTGTCCTTTTCCCGATGGAATCTTATGGCGGGCCAACTCTTCATCGTTTTCAAGGTGCAATATGATAATGTATTCGTTATTTATTTTACGGACTCTTACGGTAGTATATGGCCCCTTATAGGTGCCCATAGGAACCGAGTATCTATTCCCGCCAATAGCAACAGTGTTGTCTTTTTTTACCCGATAGGTTATACTGATATCAATAGAATTTGTCAGTATTTTTTCTATAACCGGTCTCAGGTATCTGCGTTCTTCCATAAATACCTCAGCCGGTATTCTTTTTGTTGTTCCGTGGAGTTTGCCGTTCCCGCGCCTGTCCATCCATGCCAGGGTTTCTTCGTTCCACTTATCTAGGTTGTGAAATATTCGATTGTGAGCAAAATTATTTTTAATAAAGCCTATTACATTTTCAATACGTCCTTTTGATTCCGGGTCGGCTTTTCTGCACATATGAACCCTAAATTTGCGTTTTTGTATGTAGCCTGCAAACCGATGTGTAAAGATTAAATCTCCATGGTTTTCACTTGTCAGTATTAAACTGTCTTGGTCATAAACAATCTCTTCCGGCATACCGCCATAATATTCAAAAGCATTTTCGTGTATTCTGATTATATCGGTTGTATTAAAGGGCCTGTCCTGCCACTGACAATATTTGAAACGAGAATTAGAAAGTACAAAGCATATTACGTATAGTAAAACTCTAGTTCCATCTTCTTTGAAAACCCATTTTTGTCCGAGATCTACCTGCACCTGCTTACCCATAGGTGGGTCTATTATTGATTCGTATTGTCTGGCAGAGGTTCTTTTTTGAATATTATGTTCCCCTCGCATGGTCTTTACATAATTTCTTAAGGTTCCCTCAGAAAAATTAAGTTCCTTATATTTTTCCTCTAGCCAATCGTATATTTGTGCTCCGGACAAATCAGGATATTCTATTAGCCAAGCCAGTATTTCGTTGTGATATTTATCAGGTTTTTTGCTTCTTTTTTGCATCCTTTCCAACCGATTGTTATATTCGTCAGTATCCATATCATAATATTTGTTCAAAGTAGGTCTGCTGATGCCTAAATTTCTTGCAATTTGTGACTTATTGAGTCCCATTTCTTTTAAATATCGTATATCGGTATACATTTTCCATCCTTTTTCCTTTTTCAACTTCCGGTGCCCCTTTCTGTATAATATCTTCAGATATTATACTAAGGGCTAATACCAATTTTATCAAACCAATAAGTTATTTTTGTGCCCACGAAGAACGGGGGGTGTTTTCAGACCGGTTATACATAAAAATCAATCAAATAATGCAAATAAATAGAATGAAAATTTCCAGTTATTTTGATGGGTATTTACAATATCAGACAAATTGTGTAAAATCTTATTTATCAAAATGTGTCAATTTTAGTTTATCATTCACAGTGGGTTAGCAGTTAATGTGTCCCCTATGCCTGATGTAATGACTGGAAATTTAAAATTGCGTTGGTGTAAAAATCCTATTTTTAATTCAAATAGTACAATAAGAAATATAGATTATGAAACAGGACAGATTTTTTTAAATGAAAATATAAAAAAAGAGGAGTTTCTTGATTTAGAAGTTTCATATGTATTTAGATTTAATAGTGTGCAGTTTATATTGATGTGTTGGAATAAAGATTCAAAAAAAATAGAGCAGAATGAAACTGTTTTGAAATATCAGTATCCATATTACTTAATGAAAGCAAACGATCAAAAAGCAATTTTACCATTATGTACAAATAAAGCGAATTACCACATTTATGAAAATATACATGTGTGTTGGGATGGATTGTTTGAAGTAGGCTTAATGCGAAAACTTGCTAGCGGTGGTAAATATGAATACAAGGAGTTAGTCGAAAGTATGTGGAAAGAGGAAGAAAAGAAAATTAGAGAAAA
>JALNXC010000225.1 GCA_023230535.1 Alkaliphilus sp.
TATACATTATCCAATATTTTCACAAATTCGGCTCTCGTTATGCTCTGGTCCGGCCTGAAGGTTCTGTCGGGATATCCGCTTATATGGTTCCTTCTCAAAAAAGTCTCTATGGACCTTGCCGCCCAGTGCCCGCCTATATCATCCATGGTTTTATATGTTTCATCGATTAAAACAATATAGGTTCCACCTGCATATTTGTTTGTATTTATAACAGTGAAAATTTTATTGTCTTCTACCGTACTGTGCAAATAAAGCCATTTCCCGCCTTTCAGTTCATATATGCCTGCAGTTTCAGGACCATGATATTTAAATTCCAGTACAATAGGTTTTCTAAGGTCCATAAAATTTGATATATTTTGTATTTTAACATTATAACCGGAGGTTGCCGATATTATATAAGTGTCTACAGGTAAATTAGTAGCATTGAGTTTTGAAATAGTCAAGGCTGTTTCTACATAGATGGTGCCCGGTTCAATCTCCAGTTTCATTTCTTGGTCGAAACTGTTGACTACTCCACCATGCATGGATATATATTCAGTATTTAAATTTCCTGCCGAGACCTGCAAATTTTCGCCTTGAAAGGTTGAAACATACGCATCTCTATAACCTTCCTTGTATCCTGCCAAAAAGCCTTCCATGTATTCGATATGTTCTCTGTCTAAATTATATGTTTTTATCAGAATCCCATCAATAGGTAAATTTGATCTCCAATCATTATCTTTTCCGGTGATATAGTCAAGTTTACCCTGAACCTCTCCCGCCAACTTTCCAATTGTTTGTCCATGTTTCATCCCATTCTCTTTTATAATTTTATTATCTTCAACATTTGTCACCCTGAAGGAATTAATATAACTTAATTTATATGCATCTTTAAAAGCGTGAACAAAAGATTTTGAATAATTATTGTCATCTTTCAATAAACTATATTCATTAATTATACTTCTATCTGAGGGCAACCATCTGGTCCAATCATTTGTTCTATTATTATAGAAATCTCTCTTTCCGTGTATATCTCCAAGCAAAGAACCAAAAAATCTGCCATGCCCGGCCCCATCCGCGTGAGAACCTAATACAGTGCCAAAGTTTTCATTTCTGTAGGCATCTTCATATCCTTTCTTAAAACCAACCTCAAAGTCTATCAAAAAAGAATCCCTATACTCTTCCGTTTCTTTATTGAGATTATATTCGCTGATAATTTTTCGGTTTGAAGGTATAGACACTGCCCAATCACTTCTCCTTTTGGCTAAAAAATCTATGTATCCGCGTAATTGCCCTGCAATTTGTCCAAACTGTTGGCCGAAGGTTTGCTCTTTGCCCCCCGATTCTTTTTCGGTGACAAAAGAAATGGATATCTCATCTATAGGCTTGCCATCTGTGCCGGTCACGGAATTTTTTTTCAAAACCAATTTATAGTGAGTGAGGATTTTTAAATCTTTTACCGGTTTAATAGATAGTTCATTACCTTGAGAGGATATTGTAATATTTATCTCGGAGCCGTCTATTTCGAATAGTGTAATATCTCCCTTAATAACCGATTCAATAACATTACTGAATTTTAAAATAAAAATTCTATCAATAGGAATATCTGTATCATGATTTTCAACATTAGAAGATTCTACTATAAGTTTATCATTAACTGCATTTGATATAATAATCACATCAGAATTTATACCGGATATAGTTGAAAAAAGCAATGTAAAAATTATTATTAAGACTATTTTTTGTTTCATTTGCCGGTCCTCCTTTATAGGTATAATAGCAGTAGTAAAATCATATGGAGCCTTCGTAGACGGGCAGACACACGGGTCTGCCCCTACTATGCACTATCTTTTTGTGGGCAGACACACAGGTCTGCCCCTACAATGTAGTAAGACTATGTGCCCCTACTCCGACTCATCGGTATCTTCTTGCTGCACATTGCCATTCTCTTGTTGTGCGTCATCATTTTCTTGATATGTACTAGGAATGATTATTGTTCTTCCCGGCTTGAGATCACTGTTACTGTTAATACCGTTATATTTCTTAATGATATCCTGATGTGACGTATCATTATAAAAAGTTTTGCTGATACTGCTCAGGGTATCCCCTACCCGAACATCATAAAGTTTGTGGTTTCCGATACTATTATCTTCAATAGTAGGAATATCTCTCATAACATAGAATGCCTCCAAAGCATCGAACAATAATGTACCCTTGCCATGCTCGGTAGAATCTATATCTACTATAATAAGCTCTACCTCCATAGGATATAAAGAATTGTCTTGAGGAATGTTTGCTTTTAAATGTTTCCATCCGACCCAGTCGATATTATTATATAAATTTATATCATGTTCTTTTCCTGTTTTATCTTTCATTCTAAGCCCTATACTATGTTTGGTCGCGTCATAAGAATATACCCATAAACCTATGCTTTCCGGGGGCTTAGAAACAACAGCTTCCCCTCTGTTTAAAACAACATGAACCTGTTTTTTCTCTTGAATCGGTGGGAAATTGTAATGCAAACCTAAAGAATTGTTACCTTGTTTTGAATTTTTATTTGTACTTATTTCCCCTTTTATACTTGGATGGGAAGGTATAAAATTTAAAATTTTATTCTCAAATCCTTCTACGAGAATCCTTGGACTGTCAAAATTTATTTTAACATTACTTAAATCGATTTCCCCATAATATTGCTCATACCAATCATCGCCAAAAATAAAATCATCTTCAAATGAATAAAAAGGGTCGGGATTTATTTCGCTGCTGTCAAAAAGATGTGTTATGGATTTATCTTCGGCAAGATCGGGTAAACTATAAAAATCCAATAATATGGTACCGGACAACAATTCTTTTTCCTTTATTCCGATATCCACATTTTGTATAATAATCTTAGGATTATGATTTCGTACCCTTTCCAGAAATAAAAGTAAAGAGGAATACTCACTTTCATAAGGCAGGGTAACCGACATAACCTCCACCTGAGCATCGCCAATGCTCTCTGTCCTCTGTGGAGAAAAAGATATATTTTGAACAAATAAACCGGTGCCCTCTAACAATTCATTTATTAATAAGATAAGCTGAGATTGCTCTATTTTTGAAAAGTATTTTTTGGATAATATATTTAATTCTTTATCTATATATACAAACTTATTATCTATTTCTTTTTCCGAAGCAATGATAGTCTGTGTTTCGGTTATCTCATTTTCATAATGAGTCCTGTTTTCTTGTTTTTCGTTTAAACTTTTAAATTGAGACAATATAATAAACTTATAATATGCCCAAAGCAATATTACAATACCTAAACCTATCAATAAATTTCTTTCTCTTTTATTTAATTTCATTTTGTCCCACATCCTTCTGCTCCGAACCGTTTTCTTCTACATCATCTTGCCCTGTGTTATCTCCCCCCGCATCTTTTAAGGCAAAATTAATTGAAAAATCATATAAGCCCTCATTCAGTGATATATTCGGAATATAAATATCCTTAAAATCCTTATCGGACCTTAAATTGTTTTCTAATTGA
>JALNXC010000226.1 GCA_023230535.1 Alkaliphilus sp.
AATGTCCCTACTATGGGCGATTTTACAATAAAAGTATTCCCTGTACCGGCCAAATTTTTGCTATACTCCTCTTTATCAATTTTACCTTCAAACTCTAAAATACTGCTGTCTGCTATTCCTGTTAATATATTGCCGTTTCCTAAGCCATCTGTGATCATTCCTGACGTATTGCCTTCATCAGATGCCTTTTTTGATATCATTATCCTGAAATCACTTTTCTCTATTTCTATTTTTTCTATATTCGTTTTATCCATCGTGATAATGAGGTCCTTAATATCCTTTATATCCATTGTATACCTCCTTACTTATGAACTATTGTTAGTACCTGGTGCTAGTAATTAATATTATCACATTATACCATATATACAAGCAATAGTGCAATATTTTAAATATTGTCAATATACACCCGTATCCTGAGAAACTTTTTTATAAATTCACTGAATACGGCCTTTTCCTGATGTATAATGTGCTGAATTTACCTCGAGGTCATAAAAAATAATTTGAAAGGAGACAAATGTTATGGCGATTACAAAATTTAATGAAACCAGAAGTACATCTTGCAGATTTGTTACCGACATCGATGATGAAGGAAAAGAAAAGTATATGAGCAAATCTATCGCTAACTTTAAGACAGACGCCGATCTGGAGGATGTTAATGAAACAACACTTGCTATCGCTGCTCTTTATCCTTATAGCGTCAAGAGGATAATATTGACAGAACGTTCGGAACTGGAGGAAGCCTAAAGAACCTTCTTTTAGTATACGATTGCTCACAACGATATGGGAGATTTTTCATGACTCCCATGACGATTGATTTCAATGACTACTCGTCTAAAATAGAAAGGAGGAAAATATATGAATAAATATTTACGAATGGTCTTTAAAACAGCCCAGGATAAAAAAGTAACCATCAGGATCAGTGCCCCTAAAGAAAATTTAGCGCCGGCGGAAGTTAAAGATGTGATGGACCTCATCGTTGAAAATAACGTTATATATGCCGCTACCGGGGATTTGATAGCTATCGACGGTGCCTTTGTAGTTGAAACTACCACAACAGAATTGGATTTAAACAGTTAATACGGCACAGGATATTAACAAACAGGGCGGACACACGGGTCCGCCCCTACTTTGTTTGCTGAGTACTATTCCCGGGATGCCGGTAATGATTTAACAATTGTTTAACGATGTCTCGGCAATCATTAAAAGAAAGGAGTGCAATACATTGAATATTAAAAATAGGTTAATACCCTCGATGCTCTTTGCAATAGCAATCTGTGTAGCAGTATATTATTATATAATTTTTCCTTCGGTTGCGGCTTTCGGCGAAGGATTATCATCCGATTTGTGCAGTACCGATTATTGTCTGCCCTTACATTCGATATCGGTTTTTATCAGTTTTTTTATTGTATTCGTTGCTTTGGGTATTTTGCAAAATAAAATTTGTAATCTTATCGGAGCTAAAAAAACAGCCTTGATTCCGGATTTGATAAATAATGAAAATCCGGCCGAAAACAAAGGGATATGATTATGGATATCTTAATAAAAAACATTTTCCTGTTCATATTCATCTATTTCTTTTGTTTTATAGGTGCGTTTTCTAAGGATCTACTGGATACCTTTTTAAATAAAACATCAGATATACTGATAATTAAAATATTACTCTCTTCACTCTTTATATCCGTCATGATATACGGATTTTCAGAATGGACCCTGGCCAGATTATCTTACAGAACCCTCACTGCCCTGTGTTATACATCGGGCCTTGTCAGTTTTGAGCTGTTTGCCAGGTATAACAATACGAAGGAATTTGTAAAACTGATTGAAAGGTACAGGGAATTCAAAGATTTTAGCAAAAAACCGAAATAAATTATAATGGATGGACAAAACCGATGTACTCGAGTTGTAAAAACCGTAAGGGCGATAAAAACCAAACCATAAAATAAGCTCGGGACTGCTAAAAAAGTCCCGGGCTATATCATTGTGAATGAACGAAATGAAGAAGCTCTGTTCCCATAGTTTTTAGACTGCTTCTTCCACTACGGCCTTTATTTCATTCAAAATCCTGATATTCTCATCCAAACCCAGCCCATCGACAGTCAATGTGTTCTGTTTGGTTATACCGTTTACGGCACCGACATCAACTATTGCCCTCAGGAGCCTCTCCCCCGTTTCCACATTGTAAAGCAAGTCTCTGTTAAAAAGTACAGACATAGCCGCAACCAGGGCATGGGCTCCCCAATTCGATACACCGGCCAATATCAGATAATCAGTAGCAAATGAAGCAGCTATGATGTCCCCATATGGAACATTGGCAGCCACATACTGTTTTATCTTCCCCATTCCGATTTCATTGCCCCCGTCGCCGATACCTATCGTACATATACCCCGGTTTTTGGCCTCTTTGAACAAAGGATCCATACTTGGGACAAGGCTGCTTATACATTCACCCGTCATAGAATACATCATGCCGTCCGCTGTTTCACCGGGTCTTTCTATAGAAATTAAACAATCAGGTTTATATTTATTTAATAGAGTTTCATGAAAAATCGTTTCATCATGTTTATTGATTATCTCCAAAACTGTTTTTAAATCCACTGATTTCAGAGCAGTTTCAAGTATTTTTTTAGAATATATATCTGTGATTATAATTGCATTTTTATCCAGCATCTCCAGTGCCCCGGCAACCGAAACAGCACCTATGGGCCCGTCGGTTTCTCCAAATAACCTATCCCTGATCACAAATCCTGTGACAATTAAAACAGTGTTTGCCTTTTTTAACGCCATAGCTGCCCCTTTGAGTTCACCGGTTAAATTGGCGCCTTCCATTCCCCTTCTGTCCAAACCATATGTCATAATTTTTTCCAGTTTTTTAAAACAATTCATGTTTGAGATTCTCCTTATAGTTTTCATTATCAAGAATGGTGTCAAACGAAACGTCCCTTTGACATCCGAAACCGTGATCGAATGTATTTTTATTAAACAGGACTATAGCCCAAAAAAGATAACACATTCCGCACCTGGAGTGCCGTACCGTATACCAAACAATCCTCGTCTATATCAAAACGACAGGAGTGAGCACCATGTACAATCCCCTTTTCAATATTTCCGCACCCCAATCTATAAAAAGCAGCAGGAGCCGCCTTTGCAAAATAAGAAAACTCTTCCCCACCTAATCTTGGGCTTTTCAATATAGTTACATTATCCACACCTAAAA
The DNA here is from genome assembly GCA_023230535.1 of Alkaliphilus sp. Lineage (GTDB taxonomy): Bacteria > Bacillota > Clostridia > Peptostreptococcales > Natronincolaceae > JAAZJW01. The sequence goes on from JALNXC010000226.1 coordinate 3,215, forward strand.
TACCTTCCCCACTGTTCCTTGCGATATCTACAATCTCGTCGGTATTCACAAGTGCTATATATCCTTCATTTATAATACATTCGGCTTTGCCTCCCATAGCTTCCGCAATTTGAGTTACAATGTCCTTTATTCTTTTTATCACTGATTCCCTGGTATCAAAATCCAAGGTCCTTATAGTCCCCTTTAATTCAACTCTATCCGCTATTATATTGCCCCGTGTCCCACCGCTTATGGTCCCGATTGTAACCACCGCGGAGTTTATAGGATCCACATTTCTGCTCACTA
>JALNXC010000227.1 GCA_023230535.1 Alkaliphilus sp.
ATATTTTAAATCCGCAGTCTTTTACTGTTTCACTCAGATCCACCAATTCAAAACCGAATCTGACATCCGGTTTATCTGAACCGAAACGTTCCATCGCCTCTTTGTAAGTTATTCTCTCTATAGGTAAATGTATATCTATATCCAATATTTCCTTGAATATCTTCTGTAACAATCTTTCATTTACTTCTATCACATCATCTATATCAACAAAGGACATTTCCAGGTCAATCTGAGTAAACTCAGGCTGCCTGTCCGCCCTGAGGTCTTCGTCCCTAAAACATTTTACTATCTGAAAATATTTTTCCATACCCGATACCATTAAAAGTTGTTTGAATAATTGGGGTGATTGGGGTAATGCATAGAATTTACCCGGGTTTATCCTGCTGGGCACCAGATAATCCCTCGCACCTTCGGGGGTTGTTTTTGTCAACATCGGTGTCTCCACCTCCAAAAATCCCTCATCGCTCAAGAAATTTCTTACAACCTGAGCTGTTTTATGCCGCAGCATCAAATTGCCCTGCATTGCAGATTTTCTTAAATCTAAATATCTGTATTTAAGCCTTAAATTTTCCGAAACATCGTCATCATCTCTGATATATATGGGCGGTGTTTCGGATTGGCTTAGAATTTCCATCTCTTCCGCAAAAACTTCTATCTCACCCGTCGGCATATTGGGATTTATGGATTCCCTCTCATAAACCTTTCCTCTTATGGTGATCACATATTCCGAACCTAATTGCTCCGCATTTTTGAAAGCAACTTGGGATATATCATTATCAAACACGATCTGCATTATGCCGGTTATATCCCTCAAGTCCACAAATATTAAACCGCCTAAGTCCCTCCTTCTCTGTACCCAACCTGACAATACTACCTCGTCACCGATGTCCTTTTTACTTAAAACCCCGCACATATGCGTCCTTTTCAATTTCACAAGATTACCCCCTATTGCATACAATATTTTGCTTGAGTACATCAACTATATCATCCGATGCTACTTCCAGCTCTCTTCCATCGGTCATATTTCTCAGTTTTACCGTTCCTTTAGATAATTCTTCTTCCCCTATTACAATTGTATAGCCGGCCGTCAATCTATCGGCATATTTAAACTGTGCCTTTACACTGCGGCTCAAATGGTCCATATCCGCAACCAAGTCGGTTTCTCTGAGTTGATTCAATAATTTAAACCCCTCATAGGATGCCGAATCACCGATTGTTATTATAAACACATCCGGCCCCGCCGGTTTGGGAATTTCTATGCCTTTATTCTCCAATGTCAATATGGTTCTTTCCAAGCCCATTCCGAAACCTACACCCGGCGTGCCGGGCCCGCCGCAATCTTCCACAAGCCTGTCATACCTTCCACCCCCGCATACGGTCCCTCTCTTGCCCACTTCATCGGTGATTATCTCAAACGCGGTCTTGGTGTAATAATCCAGTCCGCGAACAATTCTGGGATCCACCACATATTCTAATTTCAATATTTCAAGATATTTTTTCAAGGCTTCGAAATGATCCCTGCATTCGTCACAGATATGATCTAAAATAAGGGGCACTTCCATCAGCTCGGCTTGGCAGGCATTTGATTTGCAATCAATAATCCTCATAGGGTTGCGCTCAAACCTCCCCCTGCAGGTCGTACATAATCTATCCAGTCTATCTTCCAGGTATTGTTTGAGTATTCTATGGTATTCCGCCCTGCATTTCGAACAGCCCACACTGTTTATCCTCAGCTCAAGATCCCTGACCCCGAGGGTTTTATAGACCGTCATGGCCAAATTGATGACTTCGGCATCCGCGGAAGGATTGGGAGAACCGAAAACCTCAATGCCAAATTGATGATGCTGCCTGTATCTTCTTGCCTGAGGCCTTTCGTATCTGAAGACCGGCGTGATATAGAACATCTTTACAGGTTGTGTATCCGCATAGAGTTTATGTTCTATGAACGCTCTCGCTACCGGTGCCGTCCCCTCAGGCTTTAATGTGACACTCCTATTTCCGCGATCGATAAATGTATACATCTCCTTCTCGACTACATCAGTAGTATCACCGACCCCCCGTTCGAAAAGTTCGGTATGTTCAAAGATAGGAGTCCTTATCTCTTCATATCCAAAATTCTTTGCTATTCTTTTTATCACATCTTCCACGTAATGCCACTTATATACTTCCTTGGGCAGGATATCTTCCGTACCCTTTGGTCTCTGTATCATCAAACTTTCTCCCTTCATTCCATATGATTAACGCCTTTATATGAATAAAAACCCCTGCATCCCCAAAATATAAGGTACGAGAGGTTTGATCTTAATCTTGCATTTATCCGATAACTACCCCATAAATTTTGTTTTTCTGCCAATCATTTCGTCTATACGCTTTATATAATGCTCCAAATTTTTAACATTCGGTACCCTTTCCAGTCTGTTTTCCTTCGGGAATGTAAATTTAGATACTGCCCCGGCACCTAAGGCAACTATAGTCTGTTTCTCCTCCATGATCTGAATATTATATATACATTCATATCCGGGTTTTGCATAACCTATATTTTCAAGGTTTCCCACCATATGCTTTTGCCTGTACATGTAATATGGCTTCAACCCCATGGATTCGGCATAGTTTTGTGTTATATCGAGCATATCCGTCACTTCCTGTTGAGCGGATAAACTGTAATCTTTTTCTATCTCTTTCAATCTTGATGCTCTCTTGACAGCCAATGTATGGACGGTCAGATTGGAAGGCGAAAGTCTTTGCAACTGTTCCATCGTATGCCTCACATGACTGCTGTTTTCACCCGGCAATCCGATTATAATATCCATATTGATGTTTTCAAATCCGACCTCCGTCGCCATCTTATAAGATTTGATTATCTCCTCCGCCGTATGCCCTCTCCCTATTGCCTCTAAAGTTAAATTGTTCATAGTCTGCGGGTTGATGCTTATCCGGGTGACGCCCTCCTTTTTCAAAAACATGAGTTTTTCATAATCAATCGTGTCCGGCCTGCCTGCCTCCACGGTGAATTCCTCAAGATAATTCAAATCCACAACCCGTTTGATCGTATCAAATATAGATGCAAACCGGGGGATAGAAAGTGTGGTAGGTGTCCCACCGCCGATATAGATAGTTTGGACTTTTTTGCCTGTCTTTTTGATCGACCCGGCTACACCCTCAATCTCTTTGCACAGGGTATCCACGTAATCATCCAGCAGATGTGAGGACCTTTTCAATGAATTTGACGGAAAAGAACAATACAGGCATCTGGTCGGGCAAAATGGTATGCCGATGTACAGACTGATCTTTTTCTCATCGACGGGATATACAAATCCGTGTTCTATTTTGGCTATATTCAATAATAACATAGCCTTATCATTGTCGATGTAATATTCATCTATCAAAATTGATAAAATCTCTTCTTCATCCAAACCTTGTTCCAATAAACTGTGAACAATCTTAGTAGGCCTGATTCCGGTCAAAATTCCCCAAGGGACTTTTGCATCCGTAA
>JALNXC010000228.1 GCA_023230535.1 Alkaliphilus sp.
AGTGATGAGGATAAATTTACCCTGTTCACTAAATTGCTCTATAATCAAGCTCTGCTTATCGAAGGTTTATCGGTGGACAATCCTGTAGAATTCAGCAATGATATCTGCAAGTTGATGATTTGATGATGTCATTCTGAGCATTCTCAGTCAAGCAACACAAATTTGTTTATTCTCTTCTTTCATACAAATTTGGTCCTGGCGGACACTCCTGTCATAAACCTAAATCAGGGTTGATGCTTGTTGCGTTTGACCTACCAACGATTGCCATGCAATCGGGTTAGGTCATAAAGCGAAGAATCTAGCTTTTTACTCTATCTAAAAAGTTAGTACCTATAACTCCACCGATTATAAAGATAGAACCTATGATATGGTAGTAAAATATTTCTTCTTTGAGAAATATAACACCTGCAACAATGGAGACAACAGTTCCTAAATTTGAAAATACACTCATTTTAGATGCTTCTATTTTAGATAAAATGTAATTGATGGACAGGGATGTGACTAAAAATGACAGCACACCCAAATAGATTATAGCCAGAATAAATTGAACATTTTTCAGCGGAAACAAAAATGCACTTATATTTCCGTCGGCTAAATGCTTACTTATTGCTATGATATTAAAAAATATAAAACCGCCCAGGGACATAATAAAACTGATTTCTATTTTGGGGAGATCTTTGGCCAATACTCGTGCCATAACATGATATCCGGAAATAGATAATGTGGACAAAAGCAAAAGTGTTATGCCTTTTATACCGCTTATCTCAAATGATGAACTTTTCATCAGTGTGATGTATACTACACCTGCTACGGACATCACTATGGATATTTTTTGCAGCAAATTTGTCTCTTCATTTAACAAAAATGTTGCTAAAAGCAATGTGAATATCGGAGCGGAAGCCGACAATATGCCCGCTTCCGAGGATGTCGCATACTGCAACCCAAAGGTCTGAAGGGCGAAAAACGACATAGGATACAGCAGGGCCAATGGAATTATTTTTTTAATTTTTTTTGCAGTAAAGTCTAATTTAATCACCTTAAACAATACGAGTATTGATATCGATATAGATGCTGCAGTAAATCTATGGGCCAATATATCTAAGGGTTTAGCGGTAAATAATGCTATTTTGGTAAATAAAAAAGAAAGACCCGTAATAAAAGAATACAGTGCAGCCGCAACATAGACCAATCCTTTGCCATTATCATTATTACCCATAGGGATTGTCCCCCTCATCCATCATATAATTTTTATTATTTTATATATCGTTTTTAGTATATCTATTTTATATTATATAAGCAAGCGGTTAAGTCAATACATGGGATGGCGTAAAATCATGGCGTTGTTTTTTTATTAAACATTTGGATTGCTTGTTTATATATGTTAAAATCCCATTATAAAGATATAATTTTCACATGGGGGCGAAAAAATGTATGACTGTCATATTCACACGAACTTCTCTTCAGATGCCACAATGGATATAAAAGATGCGATCAGGGTTTCGGAAAAGTTGGGCCTCGGCCTTATAATAACCGACCATATGGATTATAAACATCATGTACCCGGCGAATTCATATTTGACCCTGACGAATATTTTAGCGAATACCAAGTGTATAGGAACGAAAGGCTCCTCCTCGGTGTTGAAATAGGTTTTAGGGATGATTCCCTCGAAGAGATCGAGGAACTCAAGAATAATTATCCCTTTGATTTTATTATAGGTGCTATTCATGTTGTTAACGGGATGGATATTTACTATAAGGACTTTTATGAAGGAAAGAGCAAGGAGCAGGCCTATGAAGAATATTTAAATAATATGCTAACGTTGGTCAAACATCACGATTTTTTTGATTCTTTGGCGCATATGGATTATATAACAAGATATTCGGTATATGAAGACAGGGGGCTATATTATAGAGATTTTCCCGATTTAATAGATGCAATCCTTAAGGAACTTTCCGATACCGACAAAGCGCTTGAAATAAATACAAGATGGATTCATGACAAAAATACCGTAAATAATTTTATCGAAATTCTCAAGAGGTTTAAGGAGCTTGGAGGAAAATATACTACTATAGGATCCGATGCTCATAGACCGGAAGACATAGGTGTAAATTTTGGAATAGCCGAAGAAATTGTCCGCGTATGTGATTTGAAACCTGTGTATTATAAGGAAAGAAAACCCTATTATATAAACATAAAGTGAAATTTTATTTGACAAAAAAATCTTTTTACTTGTAAGCAAGTATATAATTATGATATCATTAGTAGGACAATCGCATCTTATCTCAAATTTAAAATATTATAATGTAATTAATATCGCTGAATTCTGTAAAGAAGCGGGGGAACCATTTTTTTGGGGTGAATCCTATTTTAGGATGGGCTATACCTTTAGTCCTAATCCGGCAGCTAACTTCGTAAGCGTAAAAGGGGAAAATGTTTATGTTTAGGCTATGGGACCCCATGGCCTTTTTTAATCCTAAATTTAAAATCAGGATAAAACCATTATTTGAAACAGTGATTTTTTGAAAATATTGAAATAATTACAGTAATCGGAAAACAAAACAAACATTACGATTATTCCGCAATTTGAAACTTTTATAAAAAAACTTGCAAATCATACTTGTATTCCAAAATGACATGTGTTAAAATATTCATTATTAAACAACTATACCCTAGTAGGAAACCCATAGTAGATTGAATTAGAAAAACAGACTATATTTAATTAATGCAAGATGCGATACTATATATTTCATATTTAAAGGGGGGACCATAATGAAATACGATGTTATCGATGTCTTAGAACCAAATTTGTATAAGGAGACTTTTCCTTACAATGAAATACCGAAAATAAAATTTAACAATATCCGGGTGCCTATGGAATTGCCGGAAGACATATGGATAACCGATACTACATTCAGAGACGGACAACAATCAATGACGGCAATGACCACGGAGCAAATGGTAAAAATTTATGATTTGCTTCACAAACTTGACAATGGTTCGGGGATCATAAGACAGACCGAATTTTTCCTGTATGATGAAAAAGACAGGAATGCAGTATATGAATGTATAAGCAAGGGCTATGATTTTCCGGAAGTGACGTCTTGGATAAGAGCGCTCAAAAAAGATTTCGAATTGGTTAAGGAAATGGGCGTAAAAGAGACAGGAATATTGATGAGCTGTTCTGATTATCATATATTTAATAAACTTGGAAAAACAAGAAAAGAAGCCATGGCAATGTACTTGGATATAGCTTCAAGCGCATTGGAAAATGGCATCATCCCAAGATGTCATTTTGAAGACCTTACAAGAGCGGATTTTTACGGGTTTGTTGTACCCTTAGCAAGGAATCTGATGGAATTAGCAAAACAGGCGGACACAAAGGTCAAGATAAGGGCATGTGATACCCTGGGTCTCGGCGTTTCTCATAATGGGGTAGAATTACCCAGATCGGTGCCGGCACTCATACATGGCCTCAGGAATGATG
>JALNXC010000229.1 GCA_023230535.1 Alkaliphilus sp.
GTCCGCCCCTACTGTGCCAAATGGTGATTTACAGGGCGGACACACGAGATCACCCCTACTTTTTAATTATGCTGACTATTGATTTAGCGGCTATCCCTTCACCCAAGCCTATAAAACCCAATTTCTCCGTAGTTGTAGCCTTAATATTTATTCTATCAACCCCGGTATTTAAAACTGATGCAATATTATTTCTCATCTCTTCGATATGAGATGCCATTTTGGGCATTTGAGCGATAATAATGGTGTCCAAATTGTTAATAATATATCCCTTTGAGTTTATCAATGTGCCGATTTCACGCAAAAGCTCCAGACTGTTTGCATCCTTGTATTTTTTATCCGTATCCGGAAAATGACTGCCTATATCTCCTAAGGCTGCCGCACCCAGTATGGAATCCTTGATAGCATGTAATAAAACATCCCCGTCCGAATGCCCTAATAATCCCTTTTCATAAGGAATATTTACACCGCCGATTATTAATTTTCTGCCCTCTATCAATCTATGTACATCATATCCTATTCCTACCCTCATTTTTTAATATTCTCCCTTTTCTTTAAAATCCCTTCACTTAGTATTAAATCCTCCGATGTTGTAATTTTTATATTCTCATAACTTCCTTCTATAATCTTTACGGTATGGCCTAATTTTTCAATGAGCATGGCATCGTCGGTAACCTTCATATCGTCAATCCGCAGCTTTTCATAGGCCTCTAAAAGCAGCCTGTATCTAAAGGCTTGCGGTGTTTGCACCGCCCATAATGAGTCCCTATCCGGAGTATGGACAACCTCCATATTCTCATTCACCGCCTTGATAGTATCCTTAACCCGCACGGCAACAATACATGCACCTGAATCCTTTGCCGTTTCTATGCTTTTTTCTATGATACTGCCTGTAATAAACGGCCTCGCACCATCATGCACCAACACCATGTCACAATCACTACTCACGGCCTTAAGGCCGTTATAAACAGAATATTGTCTTTCTTTTCCGCCTTCTACTATTTTGTTGACCTTTTTAAAATTATATTTATATATAATATCTTCTTTGACCGGGTTTATTTCGCCTTTACCTACTACTAAAATTATTTCATATATCAAATCCATATTTTCAAACACTTCTATAGTATGGGCAACTATGGGTTTGCCGGACAGAAGTATATATTGTTTATTATAATTCATTTGCATACGTTCCCCTTTGCCCGCCGCCGCGATAATAACACTGGTTTTCAAAATCTCACCTTCTTTTCCTATCCTATTTATATATTATACACTTTTCCGGTATATAGATAAACAATGATAGTGTGATTTTGTTATGACATATAATCATAATAAATCTCCCTGTTATTTAACAGGGAGATTTTTAATTTACCGCTTCGGACAAAATTATAATTATTTCAGCCGGACTGTCCGGTAAAATGAACCAAGGGGTCTGACCCCGCGGTTCCAATGGTTCTAAATATTTATATATTATACCGGTATAAACCTGTAATATGATTATGCAGTTCTGTCAACCATTGCCTTGGGCTTTGCAAAAATCATACGGCCTGCGGCTGTCTGTAAAACGCTTGTCACTAACACATCTATTGTTTGGCCTATGTACCTCTTGCCGCCTTCAACAACAATCATAGTGCCGTCATCCAAGTAAGCCAAGCCCTGGCCCGTTTCCTTTCCATCTTTCACTACCTGCACGAGCATCTCCTCTCCGGGTAGTACCACAGGCTTAACAGCATTAGCCAATTCATTTATATTGAGCACCGGCACACCCTGAAACTCAGCTACCTTATTCAAATTATAATCGTTGGTTACAACCTTACCGTCTAACACCTGTGCAAGCTTTAACAACTTGGAATCTACCTCTCCAATATCCGAAAAATCCTTTTCATATATCTTCACTTCGATATCCAATTCTTTTTGAATCGTGTTTAAAATATCAAGCCCCCTTCTGCCGCGGTTGCGCTTTAATACATCTGAAGAATCCGCTATATGCCTGAGTTCTTCTAATACAAAACCGGGGATTATTAAAGGGCCTTCCATAAATCCCGTCCTGCAAATATCGGCAATACGCCCGTCTATAATAACACTGGTATCTAAAACCTTAGCAGAATACTGACTGTCTTTTTTGCTGCCGCGTTCTCTCAATATGCCCTTTTTAAAAACATCCTGTGCACTCGGCAAGTCTCCTGTTTTCTTTGTCGCAATCTTGATCCCGAGATAACTCATAAATATATAAATTAAAACAGATACAATAGATCCAAGCAACGGGAACGGCATAATATTAGTAATTAAATTTGTAACTAAATAAGAAATTATGAGTCCAATTATCAGTCCCACCGACCCCAAAATAATATCCACAGTAGGTACCTTGGAGAGCTCCATTTCTATTCTATTAACGGCCTCCCTACTTTGATTGATCAACCAAGGCGATAATATAAATAACATGATTCCACTTATCAACGATGAAATTATAATCCCTATTACATAGTTTCTGGGATCACCTGTAATATTGGTTATATACATCTCATCTATGATATACATATACAACGCAGCACCTGATACGGCTCCAAAAGTTGTTAAAATTCCACGAACAATTTTGTTTATCATTTAAATCACCTCCTATCCTTCCATTATGCCCAGATTTTTGTTTTTAAAACCTATTTACAGGTTTCTTTATTTTAATCGGGTTGGACAAAAATATCCAGATACAATTTTATAAAACTGCATCTGGCATGGTTGGTTCAACCTGTTTTAAAATAACTTCTTCAATAAGGTCTATTGCTTCCTCTTCGGATATTTCGGCTACAAGTACGATTTCGCTTATTAAAATTTGTCTCGCATTGCTCAACATTTTTCTTTCCCCTGTGGATAGACCTTTTTCTTTATCTCTCAATGTCAAATTCCTTACTACCTCTGCTATTTCATAAATATCTCCGGTTTTAATTAATTCCATGTTTGCTCTATATCTGCGGTTCCAATTTTTATGCATTTTAGTTGTCTCTGAAGCTAATACATCCAATACATTTTTAATCTCTTTAAAATTAATAACTTTTCTAATCCCTATTTCTTCCATTTGATCCAAAGGAATCATTACCTGCATATCACCTATAGGCATTTTCATTATATAATACTTTCTTTTTTCACCTAATATTTCTCTTTCCTCTATAGATTCTATTACACCTGCACCATGCATAGGGTAAACAATCTTTTCTCCAATATTAAACATGACCTGATCCTCCCAAAATGGCGAATTGCTATAATATATAGTATACCTCAAATGCGTGGATATGTCAATTAAAACAAATATCTTATCATAGTAATTATTAATTGTCAAATATTTTTTTCTGTTTTTTTCTATTCCGCTAATTGCAGATTAAAATGAAACACTTTTTTTCTATTATATAACCTCCAACTTTCCATTTCCCGCTTCTTATCTCTCACCTCTCACTTCCCACCTCTCACTTCCCACCTCCCACTTCCCAC
>JALNXC010000230.1 GCA_023230535.1 Alkaliphilus sp.
GCCATTCGGATACGGGTTCCAATCTCCCGAAGAAAAATCTCAATGTTTCGGGTTCCTCCACAAATTTTAGTCCACCGATCAAATGACGATTTTCATAGAGCCAAGCTAATCTGTCCACCGCATATTTAACCTGCGACAGTGTAAATACTCTTCTCGGCATAGCCAGTCTTAACAGTTCCATATTAGCAAGGGGTTCGGTACCGTCAGGATCCCTTTGTTCCGACATAGTGCCCCTCTCCATACCACGAACACCGCTTGCAATATATAATGCCGCCGCAAGGGCACCTGCGGGATATTCGTTTTGAGGAACATGGTCCAAAAATTGCATAGCATCCACATGGCAGCCCAAGCCACCGGCCGGTGTCACAACCGGGATACCTCTCTTAACCAGTTCTTCCACCATAAATGCCGTAAATTGAGGCCCTTGATTAATAATATTTTCGTCCATGGTTTCTTCAAGTCCAACGGCCAGGGCTTCCATCTCCCTGACAGACATACCGCCATATGTTAAAAAGCCCTCATATAAAGTTATAAAATCCCTCATTTTCATATATAGATCCCTGCTACCGGTACATATTCCCCCGCCCCTGGCAAACCCAAGCTTACGTGCGGAAAAATAAATAATATCACATAAATCGGCTATTGCACGGGTTATTTCCCTGATGTCCATAGACTTGCATTGTTTTTCCCTCTCTTTAATAAAATATAGATTATCGGACAACAAACTGGCATCTAATATAAGTAATAAATCATTATCGTCACATACCTCTCTTACATCCCTCAGGTTTTCAAGAGAAAAAGGCTGTCCGCCTACCAGGTTTGCACCTACTTCCATTCGAACAAATGCAATCTTTTCTCTGCCGTGCCTTTTAATTGTATCCTCGAGTTTTTTAATATCTATATTTCCCTTAAATGGATGATCACTTGTAACTTTTATTCCCTCATCTATGATGATCTCTTCTATCGAACCCTCGTTTAAACAAATATGTGCCTTGGTAGTAGTAAAGTGGTAGTTCATAGGCACTATGGTGCCGGGCCCGACAAACACTTGCGATATTATGTTTTCAGCAGCCCTCCCCTGATGGGTGGGTAAAAAAAACTGTGTCCCGAATATTTCTCTGATTTTACTTTCAAGCTTATAAAAGGTTTCACTACCGGCGTAACTGTCATCCGCAACCGACATTGCGGCTTGCTGCCTATCGCTCATAGCGTTCACCCCGCTGTCCGTCAACATATCCATAAATACATCTCTATTTCTGAGCAAAAATGTATTATTACCCGCCTCCCGCATATATTCAAGACGCTTTTCCACAGGCGGTAATTCTAATTTTTGTACTATTCTCACTTTATGCATCTCCAACGGTATTTGTTCTCCGCTAAAAAATTTTACTTTTGACATTTTAGTCACTCCTTCGGTTTAATTAAATAATTTTTGATATATCTATAATTTAAAATCAAATAGTCATAGTCCAAATCCATTTAACCGCCCCCTTGCCCGTGTAGATTTAGTGTTTAAGTTATAGAATTTAATATAAAATACAAAATGAATACATTTGAAAATAAAAACCCCCGTCCTCCGTATATACAAATACACGAAGGACGGGGGGATTTCCCGTGTTACCACCTTAATTTATTGGTATTTTACAATACCAACCTTATCAGGTACCGACAAAATAGTGAATACCTTAGCACTATAACGGGTGCAGGCTGCCGTCTTAGCCTACTGAGTGATCAACTTTTCGGTAAGAAATTCATAAGATGTATTCAGAATAATATCCCCTGCACCTTTCACCAACCGGTAACTCTCTTTGAGGCCTTCTTATTCTTACTGGTTCTTAGTCAACATTTTTGGTATGTTTTTATTTTGAAATACAATAATAGTATAATTTTATTTTAAATCAATGTCAAGCCTTTTTTAAAAGTATCATTTTATAAAATCTATCGTAAGGTGCCACTTTCATAAATATAAACGATAAGTCTATTGAGACCCTTCACGGGTCAAACCTATCCTGTCCGTCTCAGGGTGACAAAACCGAAGGTGTCATTCTGAACGCAAGTGAAGAATCTCGATTTTTAGCCATTTAGAATGACATAGTCCGGGGCCCTTTCAGCAGCTTAAACTATCTCCGTGGTATACCTTTTTTTAAAATTTAAATATAATTCCCACTATAGCGGAGCCTGCTAAATAGATTATAGGATGTTTTTCATATTTATTTATCAAAAACATGATGATGCTAAACAATATAACCGCCTTTATATTTAATATCGATAAAATTTTAATTTCTACTATCGATAAGGTTTTAGATATGGCCTCGTATTTATCAATATTAAACAATGTTATCTTTGCTACTTCAAAACCTACCGCCGCAATGAGACCCGTTACTGCCGGCCTCAGGCCGGTAAAGGCCGATTTTACAATCCGTGCTTCACTGAATTTCGTAAAATAGTGTGCAACCAACAATATGATTATAACGGATGGGGTTACAACTCCGGCGGTCGCTATTACGCCACCCGGCACTCCTGCTGCTATATTGCCCGTAAATGTAGCCGCGTTTATGCCTATGGGCCCCGGAGTTGATTCCGAAATTGCTATCATATCCAATATCTGGCTCTGGGTGATCCAACCGTATTTCCCTGCCAATTGTTTAATAAACGGCAGGGTGGCAAGGCCCCCGCCTATAGCAAACAGGCCTATTTTAAAGAATTCCAGATATAGTCTTAAATAAATCATTCTATATCACTTCCGCCCGTTGCGATATTATCTCTCTCCCTGAAAATACCCAATAGTATTGATGCAACTATTACAATGATCGGGGAAAAATCAGTAAAAGCTATAAATATAAATGCAATTGTGAATATCGCTATACATACCCAATTTTTTGCAACCTGCTTAAGCATTTTAAATACCGTATTTGCAATAAGTGCGATAACGCCTACCCTTATGCCTCCGAAAGCATACTGTACAATTTTATAATGCTGAAATTGTTTAAAGAATGTTGTTATTATAGTTATAATAATTAAGGATGGCAGTATTACTCCCGCCGTCGCAACAATTCCACCTATGATGCCCTTTCTTTTATAACCTATAAAAGTCGCCGTGTTTACGGCAATAACCCCGGGGGTGCATTGTCCGATAGCAAAGCAATCTATAATTTCCTCATTCGTAGACCATTTCTTTTTTTCTACAACTTCTCTTTGTATGATCGGAAGCATCGCAAAACCGCCGCCAAAAGTAAATGCTCCGATATTAAAAAACATAATGAATAATTCCCAGAGTTCCGCCATTTTTTCCACCTTCCTCAAAATTGGGATCCTTTGGGAGCACCATTTGTGCCGCCCATCTCAGGATGACGACAAAATCCCGGACTGTGTGATGATTGTCATTCTGAGCACAGCGAAGAATCTCGTTTTTGAAATCCTTCGAGAGCACCCGTTTTTAAATTGCCTTTTTTCTGCCGGTAAACTGGCTATTA
>JALNXC010000231.1 GCA_023230535.1 Alkaliphilus sp.
AAATCCTTCAAGAGTTCCTCAACCGTAAAAGATTCCCCTTTTAAAAGAAACATACTGGATCCCTCAACATAGAGATCGTAATCTATGGTCACTCTATCATTCAAATTAGCATTCTCTAATGTTAAAATAGCGGTCATAACTTTAGTGGTGCTTGCCGGATAGGCTTGTATATGAGCATTTTTATCGAATAAAACTTTTCCGGTTTCATAATCTATAAGTATTCCATTCGGTGCATCAATATCTGGAATATTTTGAGCAAAAACAACGGTTGGTATAAGTGCGGTAACAAGAGTTATTATAATTGCAATAAATAAATTTTTATGACGATATTTCATAAATTTTGTTCACCTCTTTTTTGAATTAAGTTCTACTATCTAATATAGTATACCAGAAAATATGAAGAAGATTAAGGTAAAATTGTTATTTAATAAGAGGAAAATTTCAAAACAGGTAGAAATATAATAATTAGTCTTTATATTAAAATATTTTATTTGTTAGGGAGAGGTCAATGTGGGTATCAAAAACAAGCAAAGCATAATATTGATAATTACGATAATAGTTATAGTTTTGGTATTTTCAATTTCAAATTATATAAAACAACAGAAAGTATATGTATTAAGCGATGGGACAAAAGAAAACATAATTGGAGACTATAATGAAAATAATATGGTTGAACAATCCGATGCAGGTAAAATAGTAGTACATATAGAAGGAGGGGTAGAAAAACCGGGAGTATATGAATTGAAGAAAGATTCAAGGGTTTACGATGCTATTAATGCGGCGGGAGGATTATTAAAAGATGCTGATCGAAAAAGAATAAATTTGGCTAAAAAGATAACGGATGAAGAATACATATATATAGCAAATAAAGATGAAGAAGATATAGAGATTAGATATAGAGATAATCTATTGATACCTACCGGTACTATTGAGAATACAAATTTGATAAACATTAATAGGGCAAATATAATAGAATTAAAAGAATTACCCGGCATAGGGGATGTACTGGCCGGCAGAATAATAGAATATCGCAACGAAAAAGGAGGATTTAAATCCATAGAGGAAATAAAAAACGTGAGTGGGATAGGAGATAAAAGATTTAGTGATATAAAGGATAAGGTAACTGTTAACTAATGATAGCTAAACAATGATTGAACAACAGTTTTAAAGGAGGATAATAATGACAAAATTTCAAAGGCTGACACAGATGACTAAAAGTGCCGGCTGAGCCGCTAAAATCGGGCCCGATGTTCTTGCACAGGTTTTGTGCAATTTACCAAAAATAGAAGATGAAAGGTTAATAATAGGCTCGGATACTTCCGATGATGCCGCGGTTTATAAACTCAATGATGAAATAGCGCTTGTCCAAACTGTGGATTTTTTTACCCCGGTTGTGGATGATCCGTATATATTTGGCCAGGTAGCAGCGGCAAATTCCCTGAGCGATGTGTATGCCATGGGAGGAAAACCGCTTATGGCTATGAATATTGTTTGCTTTCCCGAATGCCTGGAACTTGAGGTACTTAAGCAAATATTGAAGGGCGGTGCAGATAAGGCGGTAGAGGCAGGGGCATTGCTGATCGGCGGACATAGTGTAAAAGATGAAGAACCCAAATATGGACTTTCCGTTACAGGAATAGTTCATCCTGAAAAGGTATTAGCTAATAATACGGCTAA
Source organism: Alkaliphilus sp. (assembly GCA_023230535.1). Classification (GTDB taxonomy): domain Bacteria; phylum Bacillota; class Clostridia; order Peptostreptococcales; family Natronincolaceae; genus JAAZJW01. The sequence goes on from JALNXC010000231.1 coordinate 1,678, forward strand.
GGTTGGAGATTATCTGATACTTACAAAGCCCCTGGGTTTAGGGATTTTAAATACGGCTATAAAAGCGGATATAGCTTCTAAAGAACAGTATGATATGGCAGTAAAAACCATGGTTACATTAAATAAATATGCCTTTGAAGCACTGGACGGGCTTAATATCTCTTCATGTACGGATATTACAGGTTTCGGTTTTCTGGGGCATGCCTATGAGATGGCTAAGGGCAGTGATGTTTCTCTGGAGATCTATTCGGATAGAATACCTATAATAGAAGGGGCCAGGGAATTTGCCGGCTCGGGCATCATTCCCATGGGAATGTATTCTAACAAGAATTATGTGGAAGACGATGTAGAGGTAGATGAAGATATAGAGGAAGTCATAGAGGATCTGCTATATGATCCCCAAACTTCCGGAGGTTTACTGGTTGCAATAGATGAAAACGATGTGGAGAAAGCATTGGAAAGATTATCCGCCAATACGGATAATGAATTTGCAGTAGTCGGTAAAGTTATCAGCAAGGAAGATGAAGCTATATATATCAAGAAATAAATGCTGAATTCTTAAAAAGAGGTATATTTTATACTTCTTTTTTTTATTATATGATCTTAAAATATGATATAATTCAATTATATTACAGGTAAACAAATTGAATAGCCAATTTATCTGTTTCTCTTAGTCGCATAAGTTGAATCAGGTCATAAAAACAATCGTTAATTAGGAGTGGATTTAGTTATGAACAAAGGCAAAATACTCAGCAGGTTACCTTCAGTGGATGAATTGCTGAATAATGAGAGGATTATAAACTTGCTCGAAGAAGTTCCTCGTAATGTAGTAGTGAATGAAGTTCGCAACAATTTAGAAAAATATCGTAGGCAAATTTTATCCATGGATGAAGAATCCTTAGATAAATTTAAAATTGATATAGAGGGAATTATATTTAATATAATTGATAGCAGCTATGAGTTTATGGAGATGAATTTAAAGGAAGTCATAAACGGGATGGGTACGATATTGCATACCAATTTAGGCAGGGCACTTTTAAGTGAAACCATTAAAGACCGGGTGTGGAGTGTAGCCGGCGGTTATTCCACGCTGGAAATTGATATTTTAACAGGGAAAAGAGGAATTCGTTATAGTCATGTTGTTGAAATTATAAAATTTATAACTAAGGCCGAAGATGCCCTGGTTGTTAACAACAATGCGGCAGCCGTTATGCTTGCGCTCGGCACGATGGCCAAAGATAAGGAAGTGATCGTTTCCAGGGGAGAATTAGTAGAGATAGGGGGGTCCTTTAGGGTACCTGAAGTGATGAAACAGAGCGGCACAAAACTTGTGGATGTGGGAACAACAAATAAGACCCATCTATGGGATTACGAAAGTGCAATAACTGAAAATACTGCGGCGTTGCTAAAAGTGCACACCAGCAATTACAGAATACTGGGTTTTACAGATAGTGTAAGTCTCAAGGATCTGGTAGAATTAGGCAGGAAAAATAATATACCTGTGATTGAAGACATAGGCAGCGGTGTTTTAGTTGACCTACGAAAATACGGTTTAGGTTATGAACCGACCGTACAGGAAAGTATTGCAGCCGGCATTGATGTAGTTACTTTTAGCGGGGATAAATTGTTGGGAGGCCCTCAAGCAGGTATTATCATAGGTAAGAAATGTTATATCGACAAAATGAAAAAGAATCAATTGACCAGGGCGTTTAGAATTGACAAATTGACTCTTGTGGCATTGGAAGCGACTCTAAAGCTTTATTTAGATGAGGAAAAGGCTATA
>JALNXC010000232.1 GCA_023230535.1 Alkaliphilus sp.
AGAGTTATACATGTACGAAACCGTAATCGTGTGTATTTTTTATTAAATGCAAAAAGTGACCGGTGCAACAAGCCCATTTATAAACGATTAAAATATATTCCTTTATTTTTTGGGAATCTCCAATATGGCACCCCTATTACTTGAGGATACCAGATATGCATAACGCGCCAAATAACCCGTTGTGATCTCCGGATCCCTCGGAACCCAATTTGCTCTTCTCTTTTCCAGTTCCTCGTCTGTCACATCTATCTCTATCGTATTTGCATCAATATCTATTTTTATTGTGTCCCCTTCTTCGATGAGCGCAATATTGCCACCTACCGCGGCTTCGGGCGATACATGCCCTATGGATGCACCCCTCGATGCACCGCTAAACCGCCCATCCGTTATAAGTGCTACCGTACTGTCCAAACCCATACCTGCGATTGCAGAAGTCGGATTGAGCATCTCTCTCATACCCGGGCCACCCTTCGGTCCCTCATATCTGATTACCACCACATCCCCGGAAACAATTTTCCCACCTTTAATAGCTGCAACCGCATCTTCTTCACAATCAAATACCCTTGCAGACCCTTCATGTTTCATCATTTCCGGTAATACCGCAGAACGCTTTACAACACAGGAATCAGGTGCTAAATTTCCTTTTAATACTGCGATCCCGCCCGTTTCACTGTATGGGTTTTCAATAGGCCTGATAATTTCAGTATTTGTATTGATGCAACCTTCTATATTTTCCGCCACTGTTTTTCCCGTACAGGTGATGATGTCCGTTTTCAAAAGATTTCTTTTATTCAATTCATTCATAACCGCATATACACCGCCCGCTTCATCCAACTCTTCTATATATGCAGGCCCTGCCGGTGCCAAATGACACAGGTTCGGTGTTTTTGCACTGATCTCATTGGCAATATCCAAATTTAAATCTACACCTGCTTCATAAGCGATAGCGGGTAAATGTAACATACTGTTTGTACTGCAGCCTAATGCCATATCCACAGCCAATGCATTCATAAAAGCATCTTCTGTCATGATATCCTTTGGTTTTATATCTTTCTTCAGCAATTCCATAATTTGCATACCGGCCTGCTTTGCTAATTGAATCCTTGCAGAATATACCGCCGGTATAGTTCCATTCCCTTTTAACCCCATGCCTATCGCTTCCGTAAGGCAGTTCATGCTGTTTGCCGTATACATCCCGGAGCAAGAACCGCAGGTCGGGCATGCCTTTCTTTCATATTCTTCGACCTCTTCAAGCATCATATTCCCTGCTGCATAAGCCCCTACCGCCTCAAACATGGAAGACAGACTTGTCTTGTTTCTGTTTATTCTTCCTGCCAGCATCGGACCGCCGCTGACAAATATAGTCGGAATATTGAGCCTTGCCGCCGCCATTAAAAGTCCCGGTACGTTTTTATCACAGTTCGGTACCATAACTAGTGCATCGAAACCATGTGCCATTACCATTGCTTCCGTAGAGTCCGCAATCAAATCCCTAGTAACCAGGGAATATTTCATCCCCTGATGTCCCATGGCTATACCGTCACATACCGCAATCGCGGGAAATTCTATCGGGGTTCCTCCGGCCATGGCTACTCCCAATTTTACTGCGTTGACTATTTTATCCAAATTTATATGTCCCGGTACAATCTCGTTATGTGAATTAACAATACCGATTAACGGTCTACCAAGTTCCTCACTCGTCATTCCGAGTGCATTAAACAAAGAACGATGCGGTGCCTGCTGAATACCTTTCGTTACACAATCACTTCTCATTATACTTTCATCTCCTTCACAATTAATTTTCATATACAGTTTTGCCGGCAAAAGATCATCTTACAAATTCATGGTATCTCGTTCCCTGAAAAGTCAGCTTGCCGATATCACCCTCCGCCAAGAGCCCATATTCCTTCCCGGAAATACGGAACTCCATTCTGTCTCCGCTTTCCACTTCAAAGGTAACAAAATAGCTGGTGGATGTATGATGATGAATATGCCCGCCATGATTGCCGGTGCTCCTTGACGTATGGCTCCGTTTTGAAACAATCCTAGCCGCTACACTTAAAACAGGTTGCTTATTGTTACGATTCCATTCCTTAATTCCTTTGACAATATTAAATATTAAAATTGAAAATACAATAGTAAAAAATAAAGGTACAAATATTCTTATAACATTAAACATATCTATTGATACTACCCTTCTATTTTAATTTTGAAATGAATATCTATAACTTTTTGTTTAATAAATACTTGATTTGCAACTATACTGTCTTATTTTTATATAATACCATGAATACCTGTGATTTTTCAATAATTAGCCCTATTTATTTCTAACATAAAAAACAATCAAAAATAAACACATATGTATTAGTGCTGGGCCGGATAAGGTTGGAAATATTGTTTTCTCCGATGCCAATTAAAATATCTAAGATATTCCATCTTTTTTGATAGTTGTAAATTCTCTGTTCAGGCCCCGCTCCAATAAAAATTTCTCTATCCATTGAATTTCTAAATCACCTAATCCATAAATCTGATAAACCAGCCTGTCAATATCAAGTTGTAACCGTTCCATTTTATTTTCATCGGTTTCATCGTTCATTGCATCGATCAAGTCAATCATTGTTTGCATCTTGTTTTCAGATAAAACAACCGGTATCTCTTTTAGTGGAGTTTGATATAATTCTAACATCTCACCTTTTCTTTTGCCCCTGAAGTAAAGCCAGACATAATATAATTTGGAATTTAAAATTCCCAACAGATATTTCAATTTTATATCTTTGTTCTTGGATGTAATATAATACACATCGGCACTTGAATACCATGGAATATCGTTATATGCAAATGTATTCAGACTGCTTCTTTGCGGGGCAACTATCTTTTCTCCCTTAAATATTTTTTCATTTCTTCCCCAATGCAGATGAAAATACCCTATCGAACCGTTCCTGGTTTCCCTTCGTTGGGATAATATCGGGTAGTATTTCTTGAGATGTTTTTCAATATTAGGGTATCTATCATCTATTCTTTTTAAATTTCTATCTATATATATGATATTTTTATCGGTTTTGATATTGGATTTGTACCTTGAGATGTCGGAATTTTTAAAAAAGGGTTTCAATAACTCTGTTTCTTGCGATTCAAACATTTTGTCCTTCGCTTCATCTGCGGTTAATACAAAAATCCCCTCGCCTTTTTGCCCCTCAATACCAAATTTATTGATATGCCTAATTGTCAATCTGTCGGCACCCGAGACAATCCCCTGATTGACATGACAAATTTTATCTATTTTTATCCCTTTGGATATTTTGTTCAAAATCGACTCCAATCTATTATCCATACCTTCCGTAATGCGCATATATGTTTGATCACCATCAAACAATCTGTCATGTGTTCGAAAAAAATAATCCGTTTCTCCACATCTTCCTTCCAGAATCCTTTTTAAC
>JALNXC010000233.1 GCA_023230535.1 Alkaliphilus sp.
GGAAAGATGGAGTCTTACGGTTGGTTCGGAACAATTCATACCCGGTTTTGAGGAACAGTTAGTGGGTAAAAATATAGGAGAACAGGCAGAAGTGAATGTGACTTTCCCGGAGGATTATCACTCTGAAGACTTAGCGGGCAAGGATGCTGTTTTTGAAGTGATAATACATGAAATAAAAGAAAAGGAAATGCCACAATTAGATGATGAATTTGCTAAAGATGTTTCGGAATTTGATACCCTTGATGACCTAAAGAATAACATCAAAGAAAACTTGGAAAAAGAAGCGGGAGGCAAGTCCGAACAAGAATTGAGGAATAGGATTATAGAACTGGTATCCGATAGAATAGATATTAAAATACCCGATGCGGCGGTTGAGAAACAGGTAGATAATATGCTGATGGATTTCGGATATAATTTACAATATCAAGGATTAAATTTAGAATATTATTTACAGGCGACAGGGATTACAGAGGAAAGCCTGAGAGAACAGATGAGGCCGGATGCTACAAAAACAGTCAAAAATGAATTAGTGATAGAAAAAATCGGGGAACAGGAAAATATTGTAGCAACCGATGAGGATATAGATGAGCAGATTGAGAAAATGGCTAATCAATACGGACAGGATCTTAAGGAAATGAGAACCAAATTAGGAGAACAAGATTTAAAATCTGTCAGAGAGGGTATAATTTTTAAGAAGACAGTTGATTTTTTAGTAGAAAATGCTGAGATAATTTAATCAGGTATACTATAAATAAAGAATATTGGAGGAGAGAAAAAATGCCATTGGTTCCTATGGTCGTAGAGCAAACTAATAGGGGTGAAAGATCCTATGATATTTACTCAAGATTATTGAAGGAAAGGATTATTTTTCTGGGTAACGAAATAAATGATATCACTGCCAGTTTGGTGGTGGCCCAGTTGTTATTTTTAGAAGCCGAGGATCCTGATAAGGATATTCAATTATATATCAATAGCCCGGGAGGTTCAATAACTGCAGGTATGGCTATATATGACACAATGAATTATATTAAATCGGATGTGTCTACCATATGTATCGGTATGGCCGCAAGTATGGCTGCCTTTCTTCTGGCAGCGGGAGAAAGGAACAAACGGTATGCACTTCCAAATGCGGAAATCATGCTTCACCAACCTCTGGGGGGAACAAGAGGCCAGGCAGAGGATATCCGCATTCATGCAGAGAGAATTTTGAGAACCAGGGATACGATAAACAAGATATTGGCGGAGAGAACAGGTAAGCCGTTAAAAACAATACAAAAGGACACAGATAGAGACTTCTTTATGTCGGCAAGTGAAGCTAAGGAATATGGTATAATTGATGAAGTAATTTCTATAAAAAAATAGTCATTAGTTGAAAGAGGTGTAAAGATGTCCAGATTCGATGAAAAGAAGCAGTTAAAATGCTCTTTTTGCGGTAAATCTCAAGACCAAGTGAGGAGGCTCATTGCCGGTCCTAATGTATATATCTGTGATGAATGTATTGAGCTGTGCCAGGAGATCATTCAAGAAGAATTTGACGAAAACATGGAGATTGATCTGGTAGATTTACCGAAACCAAATGAAATAAAGGATATATTGGATCAATATGTAATCGGACAAGAACGAGCCAAAAAGGCTTTAGCTGTCGCTGTCTATAATCATTATAAAAGAATCAATATTGAAGATATCAAGAATGAGGATATAGAGATTCAAAAGAGCAATATTTTAATGTTAGGCCCTACCGGATCGGGGAAGACCCTTTTGGCACAGACATTGGCCAGAATATTAAATGTTCCTTTTGCGATTGCAGATGCTACATCCTTAACCGAAGCGGGTTATGTAGGTGAAGATGTCGAAAACATATTGCTTAAGCTCATTCAGTCGGCGGATTATGATATCGAAAGAGCCGAAAAAGGTATTATTTATATAGATGAGGTTGATAAAATAGCTAAAAAATCCGAAAATCCTTCTATTACAAGGGATGTAAGCGGAGAAGGCGTACAGCAAGCCCTGCTTAAAATATTAGAAGGTACGGTTGCGAGTGTGCCGCCGCAGGGCGGAAGAAAACATCCGCACCAGGAGTTTATCCAAATAGATACCACCAATATTTTATTTATTGTCGGTGGCGCATTTGGCGGAATAGAATCGATTATTCAAAAACGTACCGGCAATAGTTCTATGGGTTTCGGCGCAAAAATTGAAAGCAAAAGTGCCGTGGATTTAGGATCTATACTTAAGCAAATACAGCCCGAAGACTTGCTGAGGTTTGGGCTTATCCCGGAATTTGTAGGTAGATTACCGGTAGTAGTGACACTTAATCAATTGGATGAGGATGCTTTGATACGAATATTGACGGAGCCTAAAAATGCCCTCACTAAACAGTATAAAAGGTTGTTTGAGATTGACGGTGTGATTTTAGAAATAGAGGAAGAAGCGCTCAAGAGGATAGCCCAAAAAGCAATGAAAATAAAAACAGGGGCCAGAGGCTTAAGGGGTATCGTAGAGGATGTTATGTTGGACATTATGTATGAGGTCCCATCAAGAGGGGATATTGAAAAGGTTATTATCACAGAGAATACCATTACTAATAATGATGAACCTAAAATTGTTTTGAAAGCATCGGATAAAACCGATTTAAACAGAAAGGGTCCTAAAGAATCCGCATAATAAAAAATGTCTCAGCCTGTGTTGGGACATTTTTTATATGGGCCATGTAATACGCCAAATTAAAGCAATAAATATATTGTGTGGTATAAAAATATAAATAAGGAAAGATTATTATGTTAGAAAAAAATTATATAGAGATACCGGGCATAAAGGTGGGTCATGCCCAAGATATAAAAGCCGCAACAGGCTGTACGGTTGTGTTATGTGAAAAGGGAGCGGTAGCAGGCGTAGATGTAAGGGGAGGTGCTCCGGGGACCAGAGAAACGGATCTGTTAGACCCCGTTAATTTAGTAGATAGGGTTCATGGCGTCCTGCTCACCGGGGGGAGTGCATTCGGCTTGGATGCGGCGGCCGGAGTAATGAAATATTTGGAGAATAAGGGTTTCGGGTTTGATGTAGGGGTCACAAAAGTACCTATAGTTACAGGTGCGGTGCTTTTTGATTTAACGATAGGGGATTTTAAAGTCAGGCCCGACGGGGAAATGGGTTACAGTGCTTGTATAAATTCGGAAATTGATAATTGCCGGGAGGAAGGAAATGTAGGAGCCGGAACCGGTGCAACCGTAGGAAAACTATTTGGGCCCGGGTATTCCATGAAGAGCGGGTTGGGTAGTTATTATATACAGGTCGGAAATTTAATTGTAGGATCAATTGTTGCAGTTAACAGTTTCGGAGATATTATAGATCCTAAAAACGGCAGTATAATAGCCGGTGCTTTGGCTGAGGATGGAAAAACCTTTGCGGACAGTGAAAATGTTATGATA
>JALNXC010000234.1 GCA_023230535.1 Alkaliphilus sp.
AGTAAATCCAAATATAAAAAGGGTTCTGGTAATTGGCGGTGGCGACGGAGGCACTGTAAGGGAACTCACAAGATATGAAAAAATTGAGGAGATTTATTTTGTTGAAATAGATGAAAGAGTAGTACAACTTTGCCAAAAATACCTTCCCCTCACGGCATCAAAATCAAAAAACAAAAGAGTTCGTATGTATTTTGAGGACGGCGTTAAATTTGTAAAAAAATATAAAGACTATTATGATTTAATAATAGTAGATTCTACAGATCCTATAGGTCCCGGAGAAGGATTATTTACAATAGGATTTTACAGAGACTGTTATAATGCGTTGAACAAAAGCGGAATTTTAGTAAATCAGCATGAAAGCCCTTATTATGCTGAAGATGCAAGGGAAATGAAGAGAGCCCACGCTAAACTCAAAAATATATTCGAAATAGCGAGAGTCTATCAATATCATATGCCTACTTATGCATCTGGGCACTGGTTGTTTGGATTTGCAAGCAAGGTGTTGGATCCAATAAAGGACCACAAAAGAGACGAATGGGAAAAACTTGGGCTCAAAACCAAATATTATAATTCGGATATACACATAGGTTCTTTTATGCTTCCAACCTATGTACGGGAGATGCTTGAGAGCGTTTAATCTATAGCATTTTAAATTTCAAATATATATGATCATACTCTTCCAGTATATTTTCCATATTAATATAAAAACTGGAGGTACATAATTCCCATATGTTCCAAATGTTCCAAAAAATATATATCCTTCCGGCTAAGATGTATCTCTCATAATTAGACCACATTTACCGGTAAAAATGCACATAATTATTCTGTTATAGCAATTTATGGTTAGGTATATTGTTGATGATATCCATTCTGTCGGGAAGCTGCTTAGGACTATATCTCTTTTTCCCCAGATGTGCCTCTAACGAATTCGCCGATTTAGCAAAAACATTTCACGGGAAACATTTCCAAAAAAATAATATAGATAATCTCAACCGGTCAGCCATAGAAAATAAAAATGAAAAAATGGACGGTTTTGATTTCCTATATAATAAAAATAATGATTTTATGGGATGGATAACTGTTCCCGCTACAAATACAGGAAATGCTCCTTACAATCCCGCGATGTAGCAAAAAACAAAAATAAATCCCGAAAATCTACGACCTCAACGATTTTTCAGAATCTTGTTTGTTACTCCACGCCACAGGTTGCGGGCTTATAGTCCCCTTCCCTCGTTCAATAGCAATTTTTCATTGTCTCAGTACATCTCCCATGATCCGGATATAGTTCCCTTCCCTTGTCCAATAGCAATCCTATTAGCATGTACTTATGAGAAATACAATAGTTATTCTTGTACCTATATCAACCCTACTGAGCACCTCAAAGTGTGCCCCGTGACGTTCAATGATCCACCTGGCTATGGATAGGCCTAATCCGGAACCCCCGGTGTCTCTGGCCCTTGATTTGTCTGAACGGTAAAAGCGATTAAAAATCCGAGATATATCCTCCGGGGCTATGCCAATACCGTTATCCTGAACTATTATATAGGCAAAACCATCTTCTTCTGTAACTTTAAGGCTGATCTTCTCATTTACGGGCGTGTATTTTATACTGTTGTCTATAAGTATGCGAATAGCCTGCTTGATAAGCTGCTTATCTGCATCTATACAGATAGGCCCCTGTAAAACAGTTTCAAAAACATGGTCCGAATCTATCATTTGCATTTCACGAACAATTACATCTACCACTTCACAGACATCAAAATTCTCCTGATGGAGCTGAATAGTCTCATTATCTCCACGGGCCAAAAAAAGAAGCTGTTCTACTAAATCCTTCATATTATGGGTTTCGCCTTTGATAGCATCAATTGACTCTTGCATGGTCTTTTCATCATTTTTACCCCAACGGTCTAAAAGATTGACATAGCCCTGAATTACCGATATGGGAGTACGAAGTTCGTGAGATGCATCGGAAACAAACTGCACCTGTGACCGGTACGAAGCATTAATACGATTTAGCATATTGTTTATTGCATAGGCCAGGTCCTTAAGCTCATCTTGGGAGCTATCTATAGTTATTCCCTTGTCAAGTTTATTTGCATCAATACTGCTTATGGCACCGGTCAAATCTTTCAACTCTTTATCATTGATCTCTGAGCCCATGGAATGTACCTTGGCATTTAAAGTTTTGGCCGTTTCCGATAGCTCCGTCAAGGGCTTAAGGGTATTTCTTATAATCCTGGCCCCTTTGCCAATGTTCCCGACTATAATGAGCAGCTCAAATGTAAATATTATAATCATTAGATATAAAAACAATCTCAGATCAGGCCCTAAAGTATATTCTACATTATAGCCTTCACCATTGATGGGAAAAAGGATATGATATTTAATTAGGTCCAATTTATCTGGGAAACTTAGCCCGGGGCCTCCTCTTATCAGTTCTATACTTCTAATTTCATTAAAGGATTTATCGGATATATTCCTTTGAAAAATCTTTTGTATAAATTGTGGAAATTTATAGCCCCTTGGTTGTTCTTCAGTTTTCATGATTTTATAGCCTTTAATGCTATAATATTCCCTATATGGTTTATCTGAATGTAATTCAATTGTTTTTATAATTCCTTGGTTCCCATCTTCTACCTTCCAAAGAATAACAGAAAATCCCATAATAATAATGAGACTGTTTAGTGCCATAAACCCGGCAACAAGCCTCCCCAGCATTTTGAGATTTAATTTTATAACAAGTGACGAAGATTTCTTATTATTTAATTTATTTCCCTGAACCATTTTATTATCACTCATCTTTTATCACATACCCCACACCACGAATAGTATGAATTATCTTCAGCCCAAAGGGCTCTTCAATCTTTGCTCGAAGGTATCTAATATATACATCCACTGCATTGGTTTCTCCTGAAAAATCATAACCCCATATTTGCTGAAGCAGGGTTTCACGGGTCAATACAATGTTTTTATTCTGCAAAAGATAATGTAATAGGTCAAACTCCCTCTTTGTTAAATTCAGCAGATTATCATTTACCCTGACCTCTCTTTTCTCCAAATTAAGATTAAGAGGGCCTGCCGAGATTGCAAATGAATCATTTATTTCATTATTTGATGCCCTTTTTCTTAGAGTTGCTCTTATCCTAGCAAGAAGTTCTTCAATGGCAAAGGGTTTGGTTATATAATCATCTGCACCTCCGTCAAGCCCTGTAACCTTGTCTACAACAGCATCCCTTGCTGTTAACAGTATAATTGGTATATCAGAAATTTTGCGAATCCTTCTGAGCACTTCTATTCCATTAATTGTCGGCAGCATAATATCAAGCAATATAAGGTCAAAAGGTTGGGTTGTTGCGAGTTCCAGCCCGGTCCTCCCGTCAAACGCCTTTTTCACCTCATAACCCTCGTATTTTAACTCCAATTC
>JALNXC010000235.1 GCA_023230535.1 Alkaliphilus sp.
GGAAGCCTCCCCTCATTTGCAATTTTTACATCATCTATCATCTGGCCCGTGCTCATTTCCACAGTCAATATGGCCTTTGCACTTTCAGGGATTTCATCAAATGCCTTGCTCGGATAGGGCCATACTGTAATAGGTCTGATAAGTCCCGCTTTAATTCCCTCTTCTCTCAATTTTTCAATAGCATTTTTTACTACCCTTGAGGTCGTGCCGTAAGCTACGATTACAATTTCAGCATCTTCCATTTTATGCATCTCATACATGGTTTCATTTTCTTCTATCTCTTTATATCTTTTATCTAATTTCCAGTTATGGTCCTCGAGTTTCTGGGGGTCCAAAAATAAGGAAGTTATAATATTCGGTTTTCTTTTCCCCTCTGTCCCCCTTGTCGCCCAATCTTTCGGCGGTAAATCCCTCTTTTTAGGCTCCTTAAATTCAACAGGTTCCATCATCTGACCGATCATGCCGTCCCCCAGTATGATCACCGGGGTCCTGTAATAATCAGCTACATCAAAAGCCTCCATCGTCAGATCAACCGCCTCCTGAATTGTGGCCGGAGCATATACGGGATGCCTATAATCTCCGTTTCCCCCACCCCGTGTAGCCATAAAATAATCTGATTGTGAAGGTTGAATCCCACCCAAGCCCGGGCCTCCCCTGGATATATTTATAATGACACATGGTAATTCCGCACCGGCTATATAACTTATCCCCTCCTGTTTTAAAGCAATCCCTACCGAGGAAGACGATGTCAATACCCTCTCTCCCGCACCTGCTGCCCCATATATCATATTGATAGCGGCTACTTCCGATTCGGCCTGGAGAAACATTCCCCCCACCTTAGGCAATTCCCTGGCCATAAACTCAGGTAACTCACTTTGAGGTGTAATGGGATATCCGAAATAATATTTACACCCTGCTTTAATAGCGGCGGCACCGAGTGCCTCATTCCCTTTCATCAGTACTTTAGACATATATTTACCTCCCGATAATTTTTAATTAATCCTCTTTTTCCACAGTAATTACCAAATCCGGGCATATAGTTGCGCAATTTGCGCATGCAATGCATTTATCCATTTCATATATGGTAGCCGGATGGTACCCCTTAATATTGATTCTATCTCTATCCATTTTGATGATATTTACCGGACAAACAAATGTACACAATTCACAACCCTTACAACGATCCTCATCGAATGTAACTCTGCCTTTAATTTTTGCCATTTAAAACCCTCCCCCATTTTACATCCAATCCTCGCGCATAATCATTTTTACAGGCATAATTCGGCCTTTCAGATCATCTGGTAATTCTTTTATTACACTTTCAATGGCACCGATATATTTGATAGGTATATTTAATTTGTTTGAAACCTTTTCGCAAAGATCCATACCTTTTAAAACATCTTCCACCGTAGTATATTTTAGTAAATGAGTATTGTTGATAAGCCCTGTCACTTTTGCTCCGGAGGTTCTTTCAATAGTCTTTATATGATATATAACACCTTCCGCTGTCTGCGTTTCAGGCCTGTTAGCATTAACCACACAGAACATATCATATTTACCGGGAACCAAATATTTATAATACCTGCCCAATGCTCTTGCTCCTGCAAAATCTCCACCAACATCTATTATTAAATCATAATCCTCATTCTGTAACGGCCCTAAAATACCGGCCGATATGGCAGGCAAATCAATTCCGGAACCTTTTATATAGCTGGACTCTACCAAAATACCATAGCTCTCCAAAAATTCAATCTTTTCTCTACTTCTAAAATATGGATTTACAATATCCAAATCAACTAATGCCACCTTTTTGCCCAACCTCGCTAAGTTGATAGCATAATTTACAGAAAATTCAGTTTTACCACTGCCGTAATGTCCTACAATAATACGAATCCTTTTGTCATTAAGCATTATATCACCTTATACAGTGCATAATGAAAAATATTGCATATTACTATGCAACATATTTCATTATTCTATCTTAATTTTATGTTTAAAATAATACTTTTCTTTATAATACACTAATTTGCAATTATTTAAAAGTCCTGATACAATATTGCCCAATTATTTAACATAATAACTGCAGTTATTGATTATTATTCAAACAATATTATTGTTTTTCTACCAACATAATATCGATAGTCTTGGGACTTAAGTGCATTTCCTTGATATCTTTTTCAATAGCAAAGGGCAATTGTGCTGCTAACTCAATAGTATACTTATCTGCACCCAGTTCATTTAAGTCTACTGCTATCTTGATATTATTTTCTTTAATAGAATCCAACACATCCCTTAATGCAACTATCCTTACATCTATACTTTCGGGAATATCATCCGTATTGACCTTGAGTTCTTCATTTATATTGTTAAATACTATTTTATCCTTGCCTATCTTATAAGTTGCCTCTTCTATTTTCCCCAAATGTAAATCAACAGTGATAGATGTGTTTTTATACAAAGTCACCCCTTCCGGCAGATTTAATTTCACATTTAAAGTCCTATCTTGGTCCAAGCCCTCAAATTTAATCGGTTCGGTAGCAATTTCAGTAATCCCACTAACCAGATCTTTTTGCCCCCTCAACATAACATTTGAAGGGCTGACCTTTACATCAGCAATAATATAATCATCCTCGGTAATTATTTGTAAATCCGGTTTAACGGAAACGGATTTTAATAGATCGACTGACAGTGAAACATCAATATAAGAAGTTTCTACATCAACATCAAGTATCTCCTCATTTTCACTATTTACTGGCTTTAGTGGTAACCGAGATGCAATATTTTCGGATTTTTCAGTTATATCCAGCTCTGCAATCACGTTTTTTACCAGATTGACATGGCTCTCTGCCCCTTCAATCCACACTGTTGTCGGTTTATAATCGAGCCTTCCGATAACAAAACTATCTCTAGGAATACCGGATGTTATAACCTTTACTTCTCTCCGCTCCCTTATAATTTTTTCAAATTCCAGCTGAATAAACCTGGGGGTTACATCTGTCTCCACATTATTAGGCACAGTGATTTCTAAAGGTATATTGTTTACTCCCGCTCCGTATCCCCTTAAATCTGCCCTGATTTGAATTTGTTCGGCAAGTACTTTATTTATTTCGTCCCTTCTTCCCGTCAATTTAACCCTTACCTTAAAGTCAGCATTATTTTTAATAGCTAATTTCTGATCCTTGAGTTCCTCCGCATTTATAAGCCTTACGGGAATATTTGCAATATTTCGATATTCTATCGGATTGAATGTACTCATGACATATATCCATAGTACAAGGGCAAAAAGAATTGAAATAATCTTGGGTGCTATATTTCTATTCATCTTTATTCCTCCGTTTCATCCTTAAAAACTGCCACTTACGGCTCTCTTCCGCCCTATAGCTCTGAAGCAATATCTGTGATAGTTTTTCAATATTCAAAAAC
>JALNXC010000236.1 GCA_023230535.1 Alkaliphilus sp.
TCCGCATTTTCTCTTGCTGCCGCAACTATTTTATTACCTTCAATCTCAGCTCTTTCCGTAGCTTTTCCTATGATTGCATTTCTTTCATTCTTGATATCTCTTAACTGTTCTTCATATTCGGCCTTCAACTTATCTGCTTCACTTAATTTGACCTCTGCCTCATCGATAGACGATTGTATACCTTCGGTCCTTTTATTCAAAAGTTTTGTAACAGGTTTAAAAAGAATAAAAGTTAAAGCCCCAAACAATAATAGGGCATTAATAATTTGAATAACAAAGGCAGCGTTAAATTCTATCAGTCCTTGTTGCATATTTCGGCCCCCCTCACATAATATGTTTAGACCCAATTATTTAATAAGATCTAGATATGTTTGTTTTTATTTTATATCTATTTCAAATTGAAATATTCCAACGCTAAAATAGAATTAAGAATATCCTTTCAATTTTATTTATGGATATTGATGTCGGTCCAAAAATTAACGTCTAATGTGCTCTCGATTTACCGGATTGCTTTTAAATAACATATGGGAGAGAAGAGCCCTTTCTCCCATATGTCCGGTTCCTTTTATAAAAGCGCTACCAATGGATTTGCAAATAATAATGCCAGTGCAATAACAAAAGCATAAATACCCGTTGTCTCAGTAACAGCCTGTCCAACCAACATGGTTCTCGTTATATCCCCAACTGCCTCCGGTTGCCTGGCTATTGCCTCTACGGCTTTGTATCCTATTATCCCCTCACCTATGGCGTTAGCCATACCTGAAAACATTGTTATTGCCGCTCCAAATGCCGATACTGATGTTAATATTGCCTTTGCTGTTAATTCATCCATTATAATTCCTCCTTATACTTATAAAATTTCACATATTATATTAATATGAAATATAAAACTACCACATAAAACACCAAACTATCAATTAAAAATTATTATTTTAATATTTTCCTGTTACATCTTACATCGCGTTAGTTATAAATATCATAGTAAGCATGGTAAATATAAAGGACTGCAAAAAACCTGAAAACAAATCAAAATATGCATGGGCGAAAATAGGAACAATCATCTGGCATACAGGTATAGACATTCCCAGTTTAGAACTTAAAGCCCCCAGTGCCCCATATAGAAGAAAACCTATTATAACTCCTCCTATGACGTTTCCAAATAGACGGAAACCCAATGATATGGGTGTGGCCAAGTCTCCTATTACGTTAACAGGAAACAATAAAGGCATAGGTTCAAAATAACCTTTAATATGCCCCATCACACCTTTTTTTCGCATTGCAGACACTTGGATCACAATGAATGTCAATACCCCCAATCCTAAAGTCGTATTTACATCTGAGGTAGGCGGTTTCAACCCAAACAATCCGATTAAGTTCAAGAATAAAATAAAGATAAATATAGTGCCCACAAATGGCGCAAATTCTGCATTATCCTCACCCATAGTATCTGTCGTAAGATTGTTTATCGTCTCCACTATCAGTTCGATAACATTTTGCACCCCTTTAGGAATTATATCAAATTTTCGCAAGACAATCCTAGCCAATATGGCTAAGGTTATCAATATCGCCATTACAATCCACGTTACAAGTATCGTTTCGGAAATTTGGAACCCAGCTATATCTATAAACCTAGCACCAAAGCCCCCCTCCATAATATTCCCCCTTTCTTCCACGGTTCTTATAAAAGCTTTACACTATTTATATAAAGAACTCTGTATTAATATTATTGGTTTGATTGATAATAAACCAATTACGGTACCTGCAGTATTAATATGTTTCGAGGTCAGGGAAAAATATATAACTATCCCACTTATAAGTAAACGTACCAATGCTCTGCTGCTGGTATGTCTGAAGACCCCGCCTTTACTGCTATTTCCCTTTGCTACTAGGTTCTCCATTGATATAGCTAGCAACCTAAAATTGATAATTGCTGTTATGGAGCCACAAATATTGCCTAAGACAAAAGGTTTCAGGTTTTCAAGTAAAATTGCACCGATCGCTATAACAACTAAATTAAATACGATAATTCCCTTTATTACTCTGATTTGAGTTTCCCAGGTCGTTCCCACACCCTCACTTCCCTTTTTTATCACCTGAAGTCTTTTCAATTACTTTAAATAAATTTGTAAATGCTGCTGCGACACCTATCACAATAAATATAAGTAAAAACAGCGGTGATTTATTAAGCCAATCATCTAATTTTTTACCTATATAAACACCTAAAAGTATAGGTATAACCATACTCATACCTACCTGAGTTATAAGAGCAAAATTTTCTAAACCCTTTCTATCCTCGTCTGTTTTCTTAGGCATTTTACCACCCATCTCTATGCATTTTATTTTTAACAATCTTTACCAAGTTTGGTTGTGCCATAGTTTTTAAAAAACTATCGATATTCTTTAAAATCCTTAAATATCCCCGAAATGCATTAGATAACTGAGCAAAAAATCTACAATTTTTTCCGATGCGGTTCCATCCCCATAAGGATTGGTCGAGTTTGCCATTTTATTATATTCATCTAAATCATTTAAAAGTACATTTACCTCTTTTTTTATATTTTCTTTTTCTGTGCCTATTATCTTAACGGTGCCTGCCTCAACGGCTTCCGGCCTTTCTGTCTCTTCTCGCATAACTAAAACAGGTTTTCCTAATGCCGGTGCTTCTTCTTGTATCCCACCTGAATCGGTCAATATTAAATAGGCTTTGTTCAGCAAATTTGCAAACTCTTCATATTCTAACGGCTTTATTAAATGAATATTACCCTGCTCTCCCATAATATATTTTGCTAGTTTGTGTATATTAGGATTTAAATGTACAGGAAATATTACCTCTATGTTATCATTTTCTTCAACTATTCCCTTTACTGCCATAAATATGTCTTCCATGGGTCCTCCCCAATTTTCTCTACGATGGCAGGTCATTACTATTATTTTTTTATTTTTATAATCCATTTTATTTAAAATACTGTTTTCAAATGTGTAATCATCTTTAACAACTGAAAGCAACGCATCTATTACGGTATTTCCTGTGATAAATATTTTTTCCGGTTCTATTCCTTCCTTGATCAGATTATTATAATTGCCTTTGGTAGGTGCGAAATGAATACTTGCAAGATTAGTTGTAAGTATCCTGTTCATCTCTTCCGGATAAGGAGAATATATGTTTCCACTCCTCAATCCCGCTTCGACATGACCCACCTTTATCTTTTGGTAAAATGCTGCAAGTGCTCCCACGAAGGTAGTAGACGTATCTCCATGAACCAAAACTATATCAGGTCTTTCCCTAGTTAAAATGTCTTCCATTCCTTTTAACACTCTCACAGTAATATCTGTTATGCTTTGCCCGTGTTTCATTATATTTAAGTCATAATTCGGATTAATTTTGAATAGTTCCAACACCGTATCAAGCATTTCACGA
>JALNXC010000237.1 GCA_023230535.1 Alkaliphilus sp.
AGTAGTTGCAAGAAATTTGTTGCAAGAAGGAACAGAAATAGAATTTGTAACAAAAGTCACTAAATTGAGTAGAGACAAAGTAGAAGAAATAAAGAAAAAATTGTAATAAGAAATATCCTAACGGATAATAGCGGTCAGGGGCATGTATTGTGTGCTTTTGACCTTTTTTCTTTTTCGTTTGATATCTGCTCAATCCCTTGAAAAACCGGGAGGTCAGGTACAGCGGTTCTTTTTGTGGAAAGGCCGAAAGGTCAAAGGACCATGGCGGCGAGGGCGTGCAGAGACTGAACTAAAACCTGGGGACCGGTACGATGGTTTACGCTTTTAAAACCATTGTATCTATACCTGTGGCCTTTTTAAATGTAAATTCTTCGGGGCTGGGAACTATCGCATGCTACACATTGACACGATGTTGTTTTTATTTCATCTAAATTTTTATAGTAGAATTTATATTTTAAAATCTGCTTTATGGTATAATATTGGTAGAACTTGGACGGGGAGATGCATTATGATAATTGGCGATGTTTTTAAAAATATATACAAAGGCGAAGACTTTTATATATGCCTTGGAAATTTTTTAGACGAGTTTTATAAAAAAGATAATTATGAAAAAACAAAAATGATAGAGGGTGAACCTGAATATAATATATCTACAGAACAAAAAGCATTTCTTGCATCTACTGTTCATAAATTAGCTAATGATTTTCAAATAGATGTTCCTAATTGGGTATTTAAAAAAGAATATTATTTAAAAGAGCCATATTTTGATTGCAATGCTAAGGGAAAGTTGAGGCTACTTTTTATGTACAAATCCCCAACGGAATTTAAACATAGAAATGTTTTTGTGGATGAAAATATTTTACAAAGGGTGTAGGTGATTTTGTGTTATCAAGGAATATAATAATTGAAGCACTTAAAAAACTGGGTAATGAGTTGGAAAAACGGGAACTTAAGGGGGAGATAATTCTAACTGGAGGGGCCTCTATGTGCTTGGTGCATTCGGCTAGGGACATGACAAAGGACGTGGATGCATTATATGAACCTAAAACCATAATAAATGAAATTAGTGAAAGAATAGCGAAAAAAAATGATTTGCCCCTGGATTGGCTAAATGATGGCGTAAAGGGATTTGTAAATGAAAAAATAGAAACCGCAGAATTTGCACAATTTGGGGCATTAAAGGTTACTACTGTTACGGCGGAATATTTGTTGGCCATGAAATTAATGTCGGCCAGGGTCACCGGGCAAGATTATAGTGATATAAAATATTTGCTAAACAAATTAGATATTCAAACTGTGTTGGAAGCACAAAACATCGTGGAAAAATTTTATCCTATTAGATTAATATTGCCTAAAACTATGTATGTGATAAAACAAAGCCTGGAAGAAATACAGAAAGAAAGGAACAAACGTTACCTGTAATGATAGGTTATCTTTCTGTTTTTCAAGTTCTGTTACTTTTGCTTCAATGGCTTTTGTCTCTTTTGATTTACCGTATTTTTTTACCCATTGAATGTACACGATCCTCTTTTAGAAGCTGATGTTTCCAATTGTAAAGATTTTCTCTTGTTATTCTGTTGCAACTTTTTTAGCCGGCTTGTTACGAGTACAAAGGGAAATAACAGCTTCTTCTTTTTGTTCACGTGTATATTTTACATTATATCCTCCGGAACGACAATATTTCTTTATAATAATCTATGGCTATTTGTTTTTCCTTTTTTGAATATTTAGTCGTCTTAACAAAATCCCGGTGTAATTTTCCCCCTTTTCTATATTCATAGTACCAATTCCTAAGGGATTCTCCGGCAGGGTATCCCAACTCTCATATTACCGTAGAATAACTCATATCATATTGTAGTAATAGCTTCACTGCTTTTAAACGCTCTTCATATGAAAACATGCGGCACCTCCTAACCTATTTTAAGTCTAGGTTTTTGTCCGCGCCTCCTTTTTTTATGGAAAAGTACTTGCAGAAAACATTATGGCTATTGTTTAATGGGCAATTATGTACATTTATTAATAAAAGAAACCAACGAATCCATTTCTGAAATAATTAAACGTCTGTGTTACAGTTATGTACAGATGAAGAGAAATTTTCTGAGATTAAACAATATTTTATTAATAAAAACTAGGGGATGACAAAGGGGCCATAACATTTCCCTAATGGTTGTGAATTTATTTGCCGTATGAAGGCACAGACGGGGGGGGTATCTTTGTTAATATTATCTCTTATCTGTAACATGAGGCTTATTACATCCCCATTCAATTTTGGTTAATAATTATATCTTTAAAAATAGTATAATAATATGTATAATTTTGTTCCATATATGCAGTAACAAAAAAAGATGCTATAAATAATAAAGCAAATGAATAAAAAATGGGGGAAATATACATGAAAAATATAACGGTATATTTAAATAATTATATTCTGTCATTAGAAACCGAACGTAATTTATCTAATAAAACCATTAAAGCATATTATTATGATATAAATAGTTTAATAGCATGGATAGATAAAAATGGATACGACAATATAGATAATATTGAAATTAATACATATATAAAATGGCTGCAAGATGTTAGGGGCCTAAAGGATTCTTCTATTAAAAGACATTATGTGGCTATAAAAGCCTTTTTTAAATATCTTGTTTTTAAAAAGATTATTGCTCATTCACCGATAGAAAACCTTAATATATCTTTTAAAACATACCGTTCTCTTCCTAAAACTTTATCTTTATTAGAAATAGAAAAATTATTAACTTCTACCCTAAATGATTTAAATTCTCTCAAATCCGAGTTTAGAAAAAATATTTGTATAAGAAATAGGGCAATTATAGAAATGCTATACTGTTTAGGTTTAAGAATTGGGGAACTGGTAAATATAAGACTTGAAGATATAGATTTAAAGGAACAAACTATATTAATACATGGTAAGGGCAGGAAGGAAAGGATTTTGTTTATTTCCAGTACTGAAGTCTTGAATATTTTGAAAGAATGGTTAGATATTAGGTATGTGTTTAATCCTTTAAACACCTTCGTTTTTGTTAATAAATATGGAGATCAACTGTCTATATTTTCTATAGAAGATATTTTTTATAAATATAGAGATTTATCCGGTATTGATAAACGGGCAACTCCGCATTTTCTAAGACATACCTTTGCTACACAGCTATTAAGCAACGGGGCAGATTTGAGAGCAGTTCAGGAAATATTAGGCCATTCAAGTATAACAACAACACAAATTTATATTGAAGTATCTACCGAGCGAAAAAAACAAGTTTTACTAAAGTTCAATGCTAGAAATAATATAAAAATTTAATCTAATACCTCCTAATAACTATAAATTATTTGGAGGATTAAAATGCGTAATATTGTAAGAATATTAATTAAACATATTAAACAACTTCATATTAAAC
>JALNXC010000238.1 GCA_023230535.1 Alkaliphilus sp.
CTGATCTTAAATAATATATCATGGTATACAAAGATCGGTACCGGGGATGCCGCCGAAACCGCCGTCATGGTAGGCGCCATATGGGCTATAAAGACATCTGTGATCTTCCTCATAAGTAAAAATTATGACATCCCCAAAGTATTGATAGATGTGGTTCCGGGCTATGATGCCAATATATTTGAAACGACTATTGACTGTATATTTAATATTAAATTAGGCTATATTATTAATGCGAATATAAAGGTATTATTAGCAAAGATAAAGGATGGTGTAAAAAAATGAATGAACATCCAATAGAATCATTGATGAAAACCACGATGGAAAGTATCAAAGAAATGGTAGATGTCAACACTATTGTCGGTGATGCGGTGGAAACAATAGACGGAACAACGATAATTCCAATTTCTAAAGTGTCATTTGGATTTGCATCGGGCGGCGGAGATTTTGCAGATGCAAAAAAGAATAAAAAAGAGGAAGATAGCGGAGAGGCAAACAAGAATAAATTACCCTTTGCGGGGGGAGCAGGTGCGGGGATATCCATACAGCCGGTGGCATTCATGGTAGTAGGCAACGGGCAGATGAAATTGATGTCTGTGGACCAAAATACTCATCTGATTGACACAATCATAAGTTCAACACCTAAGGTCATCGATAGTTTACAGTCGGCCTTCTGCAAAAGTAATAAAGGAAATGAAGAAAACAAAATCATCAATTTCGAATAAAGTACGCTCCAAAATCATCAAATCGTATGCCCCTGAACCCTTCTTAATTTTTTCATAAAACAATAAAACCGATTTGAAAGAATTGACTCAAAAAGATATAATAATATAATAAAAGAAGAAGAAGAAGAAGAAGAGGATATAAATGAGGGGGCAAAATTATGGACATAAGAGAAGCCATAGAAAGTATATGGAAAAATAGAAAATATACTACGGATGATCCTAAAACAACGCTGAGCCATTTAAACGAGGAGGTAGCGGAATCGTTAAAGGCTTTGATGAAAGGGGATATAGATAAGGCAAAACGCGAACTGCAAGACGCTATGTCCTGTTTGTTTATTGCAATGAGGGTTTTGGAATTAGACCCTGTCGAAGCTGTCAACAATCAGATAAAACAGATGCAAAAAAGAAATGAAAAGACAATGATCTTTAAAGACGATAAGGTTGAAATTTATGTCAACGGCAGTTTAAAAGGCGGGTGGTCGATATGGGACAAGGAAGATATAAGAGAGGCGGAGAAGATTGCCAAGGAATTCGGTTGTGAAATAAAGTATAAATAATTTAATTGATTTATTCTATGCGGAATGAGTTGCCGGACAAAAATAATATCACAAATATATGCAACTTTGACGGATTTTTTATCCCATTTGCTAAAAGCTATGAACATATTCTGCAAATATAATCTTTTGGTGTTTTTTTATTAAATCCGAAAAATCATCAATATGATAAATTAATTATCCGCCCGGGGAGATGAGTAAAAACATACTTATCTCTTTTTATATTGTAGAATTAATAATGTTTTTAATGTAAATACTAATAATGTTTGCAATATATAATAAAATCATTTTTGAGGTGAGGCTTATGCATAAAAAAAGAATATGTATAATATTAGCTTGTATTATCTGTATGATAACAATCGTGTCTTACGGAAATGAAAATAATACGGAGTCGGAGATAAGCGGGCAATCGGTAATCGTTATGGATGTAGAAGCGGGGAGAATTATATATGAAAAAGATATACATGAGAAGCTCCCCATGGCCAGCACCACAAAGATTATGACGGCATTGTTGGCGATTGAAAATATTCCATTGGACAAGAAGATAAGGGTAAATCCAAACGCACAAAATATAGAGGGGTCATCCATATACTTAAAAGCAAATGAGAGAATCAAGGCAAGGGATTTGATATACGGATTGATGTTGAGGTCGGGAAATGATTCCGCCGTCGCTATCGCATATGAGATATCCGGCTCCGTTGAAGACTTTGCAGAGCTGATGAATAAGCGGGCCGGGGAAATAGGAGCAAAAAATACAAATTTTACAAACCCCCATGGCCTACATGATGAAAATCATTATACAACTGCATATGATTTGGCATTGATCACGAGGGAGGCCCTCAAAAATCCCGTATTTAAGGAAGTGGTGAGTACCAAATTTTGGGTGGCCGATAGGAACAGCTATAACTATTTTCTAAATAAAAATGAAATCTTAGATACATGTGAGGGTGGCGACGGTGTAAAAATCGGATATACGACGAAATCCGGCAGATGCCTGGTAGCATCCGCAACCCGGGGCAATATGCAGCTGATCGCCGTAACATTAAATGATTATGATTGGTTCAATACCACCAAAAAACTGTTAGACGAATGTTTTGATTTATATAAACCCTATGTCCTGTTTGGCAAAGGGCAAACAATCACCAAAATCAAGGTTTTGAAAGGAAAGAACAAAGAAATCCCCTTAAATTCATTCAAAAATTGCACTGTCCCATTAGCCGAGGGGGAGAAGGAGAAACTTCTTACGGTTATCGATATACCCAAGATTTTGCATGCCCCCATAGAAAAAGGACAGAGTGTAGGTAAAATGACTACGTATTTAAACGGGAGGATAATAAATACAACGCATCTCATTGCCGGTAAATCCATAGAAAAACAAAATTTTATAGGCAGGATTAAAAACTTTTTCGGTATCGCAAAATAAATTCATAAAAAAATCCCCGATGATTTATATTACATCGGGTTTTTTTATTGGCATAAATTGATATCCGATGTTTTAAGGATGTAAAATTATAAATAGCGGTATGAAAAACCGGTAACACAATGCCATTGAAAAAATATGATGATAATATGGTGAAACTTTTTCGATGTAAACATGAGAAATGTTCAAATTTAGGTAAAAACTGCTCTCAAGGGGGAGGTTTTATGAATTCTAAACAATGGCAATGTGTCGATGCGGGCAGTGATTATTGCCCCTGTCGTTTAGCGGAAGAAAATAGCTGTATCATATGCACTCAACTTCAGGGGAAAGGTTATTGTGATTGCAATTGGATGGGAGTATGTATCTACGATGAATTTTACTTTTCCGGGAATAAAATGAAGGGAGCCCGAGAATCGCGGGAGTATCCCGTAATAGACAGTAAAATCATCGATAATATAATTGTCTTATCAATACAGGTTACGAGATATATGAGCAGGGCCTTAAAACAACCGGGCTCTTATATTTTTATAAGGAACAAAGACAGCGATTATTTTTTTGATATGCCTATATCAATCATGGATTCCGATGAAGAGAGATCATCAATAAAAATAGCCGTAGAGATGCGGGGGGTAAAGACTAAAAAATTGATGGACCATGGTAATACTCTGATTGTCAGGGGGCCCTACTGGAACGGTGTACTCGGATTAAATTCTCTCA
>JALNXC010000239.1 GCA_023230535.1 Alkaliphilus sp.
CATCTATGGACCTATCTGCAGAATTATGCAGAAAAACACAGGAGAAGGGGAAACGGATTTGGATACGGTCTTATAGATCCTGAAAAGGATAAATACACAAGAACACTGAGCGCAAGGTATCACAAAGACGGTTCGGAAATACTTATAAAACAGAATAATAAAAACCCAAGAAGGCTTTCTCCCAGAGAATGTGCGCGATTAATGGGGTTTCCCGATACCTTTAAAATAACGGTTTCGGATACACAGGCATACAGGCAGTTTGGCAATTCAGTAGTGGTTCCTCTTATAGAAGCACTGGCAGAGAAAACAGTGCCGTATCTGAATAATAAAGGTGATATTTCAAATGGATGTGATGTCAAGAGAACAGAGAAGCAGAAATATGTCACGCATAAGGTCAAAGAATACTCGGCCTGAAATTGACGTTAGAAAATATCTGTTCAGCCGGGGGTACAGGTACAGGGTAAATTACAATATCACCGGCAAGCCCGATATTGTTTTTCCCAAAAAGAAAATCGCAATTTTTATACATGGATGTTTCTGGCACCTGCACGGTTGTAAATATTCTACGATGCCCAAAACAAATAAACAATTTTGGGAGAATAAACTTAACCGGAACAAAATAAGAGACAAAATAGTGGAGAGCCGGCTTGATGATGAGGGCTGGAAGATTTATACAGTATGGGAATGTGAATTGAAAGAAGAAAGAGAAATTTGTCTTAAAAAACTTGAAAATTATATAAAAAATAAAAATATTTGTTATGCTCATTAAGCAAAGGCCTGAACATTTTTTCTCCATATTCACCCAAATCTGTATTAGAGAGACTAAGGTCAGTCCGCATAACCTTAATAACATTGTATAACAATTTTATAGTTTTTTTAGGATCTTTGTTTTCGCCTTTTATATAAAGATATTGCATAAAATCTCCAAAAATAATTACCAGTGTCGGTGATGCATACAGTAGAAATTTTTTGTGAAAATCATGTAAATCTTTGACTTTTTGATCGAATTCATTTCTTTGCTTATCATTATTTTATTCTTAATTAATTTAAAAATATCTACTACACATCAACAAATTCTTTATATGATTCTATTTTTATCTTTATATTATCTGAAATAATTTCTTTCTTTTTATCTAAATAATATCTTAAACAATAACCAACAATACCTCCAACCAAGCTTAATAAAGCAATAACAGCAGTATAGGATAACTCATTAATATTACAAACCTCCAAGTCCCCTTTTCGAAATATCGACCCGAAGTTTTTTCTTTTGTTTTCTACCTGCCATCTACATCTATACGAATCCTTAATACCAAATTCTCCTTAGGCGTTACATATTTATAAAGAAATATAAATAGGTTCCTGAAATTTTTATTTTACAATATAATATACAGAGTATTAATATTTTTTATTAAGTTTCCTACAAACAAACCTTCTTTTCTATATTATTGATCTCTTCTTGGCTGATGTCGATGTATCTTTTGGTAACAGCATTTGAACTGTGGCCAAGTTTTTCAGAAATTAATTCTATAAGTATACCAAAGTTTTTCCGGGAATGATAGCCCCAGGTTTTTCTCAAAGTGTGTGTGCCGTAATTTGCCGGATCAAGTCCCACTGCTTTAATCCATTTTTTGATCAGTGTCCAAGCCCTGATCCGATCCAGCCGCTGGACGGTTTGTGTTTTGAAAAGATAGTCTTCCGGATCCAGTAATCTTTCTTTGGTAAAACACTTTTCCAGTGCCTTATTGACTGAATCATTGGTCAGTATTTTCAGTTCTCTCTTTGTTTTACTGGTCCTGATCTTAAAATAATCTCTTATTTCTCCCTGAGCATTCAATACATCTTTAACTTTAAGTGAAAGTAAATCGGAAATTCTTAAAGCAGAATTAATCCCGAAGACAAATAACAGGTAATCCCTTTCCCGGTACACCGGATTATATTTATCACCTAAAATATATTGCTTGATAGCATAAATCTTTTGCTGATTTCTGATCGGTTCTACATATTCATTATTCCTCCACATCTTTGATGTAACATTTTTATTATAATAAATCATAATGTTATGCAATTGCAAATAATATATTAAACAATTATTTATCTTGTAGGGTAAAATGAATTTATAAAAGGGATAGAAAGATTTATAAGGATTCTTTCTAATGAATAACAAAAGGGCTATTGTGTTATGCGAATATAGTACTTTATTTCTTTATACAGGATAAAATAAATGGTAATACTTTAACATAGAAAAATTTTTTCAAATACGGTGAAGTTTCAATGAGTAGACTGTTTTGCTTTATAATATAGTTTAAAATTCCAAAATACATTATGAGATAAAGGTTATCGAAAAATTGTATAAAGGGATGCAATTTACCCAAAAAAGATTTGGTTTTTATTTCGATGCTTTATTGTATAAATTTAACAGAATAAAAATATATTTAAATAGTATGAATGACCTATTCGAAATTTTGTACTTTATTATCTACTACATACTCTTCATTTTTAAAGATATTTTTTACTAGGTTCAAAAACCAATATCCTCTGTATGAAGAGAAGCCTTAATTTCTTAATTGTATATGTCAATATTGTTTTCAGAAGTATTTTCTCATACAGATCTACAAAATCCTTGAAATAAACCACAGCACTTTTTACCAATGAAGAAAAATATATTTATAAACAAGTTTAGTCTTTTTAGAGGACATACTCAAGGAGCCCAATAAGTTCAGAAGGGAAGTAGTAAGAACTACGCAAGTAGAAGCACAGGTCTGTCATGCTAGAAGGAAATATTCCTATTTTGGTAAAGAAAAGATTAAGAAGATATTAGAAAGAGAAGATGGGTTCAACATCTCAGCTTCTTCAGTAGGAAGGATCCTTTCCCAATACCGTACTATTCTTTCCAGTGCGAAGGTACAGATGAAAAGAATGAGAACCTTAAAAAAGAAGAGAATCCGCTTATCCCAGGTTAAAGATGATATGCAGGGTGTCATCTCCGAATGGCTCCAGGTAGATACGATAGAGTTGAATCTGAGATTTAAGAAAGTATTTCTCTTTTCAGCCAATGATCCCTTATCACGACTTTACTATACTAGAGCCTATCAAAAAGCCACCAGTTTCAGTGCCCGGGATTTCTTGCGCAGATTAATTTACCTGCATTCTGATAATATCAGATATCTCGAAGTTGACAATGGCACAGTGTGGGAGAAACATTTTTCCAAGGAGGTTCAGAAAAGAAAGCCTACCTTAGTTCACAACTACCCTAATTCATCCAGGATGAATACTTTTGTGGAAAGGATTATATGAAGAAACCGATATAGGTAGAATCAACGAAATACTCTATGACTGTCTCATTGAGTACAATTTCTATCGGCCTCACAGGAGCCTAAATCTTTTGACGCCAATAGA
>JALNXC010000240.1 GCA_023230535.1 Alkaliphilus sp.
AAATTCAGTTCCAAATATTCAATGCTATGCAGCAGAGAGGCTGGTACCAAACCAAGCCTGCTCCGGGCCAGGATGTGCAGAATGCGAAAACCAAGTATAATCAAATGAAAAGTGAATTGCAATAATAATAAGCGAACAGAGAGATTAGAAATTAAGGTGCCGGAAATGATATACTATAAAATTGTTTCCGGCACTCCTGCATTTTGATTTTCAATTTACAGCATAACAGGCCGTGTACCACGGACATCAAATATAATTAAAATTATATGATAACAAATTTAAATATGAGAATAATTTTAATTAATTCTACAAATAACTATACTAAGCTACAAGCTGACTATAACTTTTGTAAAGGAGCGTTTTTATATGTCTGAAGAAAGAAATGATAATAGAACCCAAGAGTCTGACAGTTGGGTAGGTTTAATATTGAGACTCATTTTATCGGCTATAGTGATAGCTATTGCGGCCTTTCTTACACCGGGTTTCACAATCAACGGTATCTGGGCGGTTTTATTGGCAGCCATAGTTATTTCAGTGGTTGATTATTTGATTCAGAGAGTAACAGATTTACAAGCTTCACCTTTTGGCAGAGGATTCTCCGGTTTTATTGTATCGGCAATTGTACTCTATGGAACTCAATTTCTGGTCCCTACAATGAGAGTTAATATATGGGGTGCACTTATTGGAGCTCTTGTAATAGGCATAATCGATATAATTATTCCCGGAAAGACATTTTAAGATATCTTTGAAGCCCTACATAAATAGACCATGCGATTTTTTGCTGGTATTGTGGGTCATTCAATCTTTGTTCTTCTTGTGGGTTAGATAAAAAACCGCATTCAATTAAAACAGCCGGTATATCTAACCCCTTTATCATATAAACATCATCGTTTTTTAAGGCTTCTCTCTTATTATCTTCATTCAGCACCCGGGCTAATTCTTCCAGAATTATAATAGCCAATTCTCTTGATTCCTCATTATCCTCCGAATAAAATGTTTGTGCCCCGTAATATCTGGATTGTGGAAAACTATTGACATGAATACTTATGAGAACATGGGGTTTGTTTTTTGTTACGATATCTTTCCTGTTTGTGAGATCAATAGTTTTTTTTCTTCTGCCGCTGCCGTCATCTACATATAGATCCACATCCTCTTCCCTGGTCATGATTACAATAGAACCGCTCTGTTCCAAATACTCACGTAAATATAGCGAAATTGCTAAATTTATAGCTTTTTCATGTTTGCCCTTATCTCCTAATTTGCCCGGGTCGAATCCGCCATGCCCGGGATCTATAACTATCACCTTTGTTGTAGTAGGAAGACTGATTACCGCTAAATATTTATTACGATATAGTAATGCTGTTGTCGATATTATTACTAAAATCAACAGTATTGAAATTATGATGAGCCAATGTTTCCGTATAATAATTAATCTCAATTTCCGATTCCCCCTTTTGTTATTTCTTCCCTGCTTATTAATATATGTAAAATATAGGTTGCTTATGACCTTGAAGGCCGGGAGCCGGAAATCAATAATTATATTTAAAATAATATTTTTGCAGCATATGGGAATAATATAAACAATATAAATCCGGGAGGGATTAAGATGATGAGCGATAAAAACAGATCAACTGTATTAGACCAGATAAACAGTCTGAGAATATGCAGTGATAAAATAAGGGAGAATTTAAGTTCGATTCAACTACTTATGGCAGACAGCGATTATGGCCGTATCAAGGACCATTCGGTATCCAACGAACTGGAAGGCCTGATAAAACAGGTTGATTCCCTTACACATTCCATTGACGCCATGGAGAAAAAGTTGATGTAAACAGATAAAAAAATAGTCAATATTTAAAAAGCCGCAAAACATCCGAACACTGTCCTGCGGCTTTATCGACCGACTTTATAGGCTAGCTTTATCTACCGGCTTTACCGATTGGCTTTATCGGCCGGCTTTATCAGCTAGCTTTATCGACAATTTATAGACTGCCAACGGCAGTCTTTGTTATTAAAATGTATTATACGCCCACAACGCGGAGACAACAACCGGGGTAAGAGCAAATTGATTAGGTTATTAAAATATATTATGCGCCTGAAACTGAAACAAGCAAAAATGAACAGATACAAAATTATTGCTTAAAAAGAACCTCATCAATAAACCATCCTCCATTTAATTGAATTAGTATGTAAGTATATTCCGCTATTTCATTATCAAAACCATGATATTCGTCGTTTCTCATATCATAACTAAAATAAACCTCTATTTTATCTTGTTTTTTTGTCATTCCCGCAAAACTGTTCTTAGCAGTATCATAGTCCGAAAAGATAAAAAGCTCTCCCATACCGTAACCCCATTCACCAAGATGGTTTTCGTAAAAATCTTTCCACGTTGAGTATAAATAATCCTTCGTATAATATTTAAGCAAATCCTCGGAGGCTTGGTCAAATCCCTTTTTCTCTGTACCTTGAAATTCCGCATCAAAACCCTCGACACATAGGTTTAAAAGTGCCGATTCGGCATTATGTATAATATTTATCAGTTCTCCTTCCGATGGCGTTCCCGCCTCTTCTTCCCCGGATATTTCTACTCCTTCCGGCAACACGGTCTCCCGGCCGTTAGGAGTTCCTTCTTCGCTTCTATTTTCTTGTAGTCCGGTTCCCTGTTCATCAACAGTTTCTGTTCCTTTTTGATCGGTATCTATTTCTTTACCGCCGCATGCCACAATAGGTAAAACAAACAATACAATTAATAAAAAGCATAAAATCCGTTTTTTTCTCATATTATTTTCTCCTATCATATTATTTTATCCTGTCTATCAGATATTTTGTTATATCGGGTTTATATGTGACCCCCGCATTTGGGCTGCCCCCGATATCATAGGTGCAGGTTTATATCCCCCATTTCCCTTAATAACCGGTTTCTACGTATTAATTATATCATAATAATATTTGTTTTGCTTCACACCTTCCCCATTTCCTCCCCACTTGTTCAGCTAACATATTTATATCATATTATTTTATCCATATAAAAAGAGAACCGATAAAGGTTCTAATCTTATAAATTCATTTATTATAATATCTTTTTATAAAATCATCAGAAGTTAATATTTTTGTTTTTCCCAATTCAATATTATGCAAACCGCTTTTAATATCATCTGAAATCAAAAAATTGACCTTTCCTTCCGAGGCGCATCTTAACAACATATTATCATATGTATCTTTACACGATTGAATTTTTGTATTCATAGTATTAGTTGACATTGAAAAATAAAAAAGTTCCGCAATGTTATATAGCAACTCAATCCTTTCATTTTCATCATCAATATTATATCTAGCAAAATTTTTTAT
>JALNXC010000241.1 GCA_023230535.1 Alkaliphilus sp.
ATTTTGAGGGTTTCGGTACTTTCCTCGGTGATACGGAAGATGCCACGAGCAAATACTATGCGTTTGCCAACTGGTTTTTTGCATCTCCCTTTATGTCCATTGTAAGAAATTATGCGACTTTATATAATAAACCCATCACACCTTATCCGGTATTCGGATTGCTATACGGAAAAAGCAATGCAGGAAAAACAAAACTGTTAGAAACCTTGATGATCATGATGGTAGGTAAGAAGGCAATACTTCCGGCTAAGGATTTTACCAAATCCTTAATATACAACCTAAGGATAGAAATGCAGGGATTTCCCATAGTGATAGACGATTTAAACAATACGAGGTTCAGAAACCATGGAATTGAGCTGATAAAAGACGATTCTCATATAGCTGAAAGTTTTTCTGCAATAGCGATCAGTGCGAATGAGGATGTAAGGGCGGTAGAAAATGAATTGTCCAAAAGGATGATAATTTGTAATATCAATGCCAGTTTACCAAAGATGAAAGCGATGAAAGGAAGTTTAGTAAGAACAACTCAGAAAAATATGGGCACTGCCTTTTACAGGGAATATTCAAGAAGGATGATGAAAGAAATTTACTTTCTGATAGAAGATTTGGCAGACGATAACAGTGAGGCGCCGGATATATTTACCTTATCTTCGGGTATAATCAAGGACATTATCCGCAAATTTTATCTGGGAGAACCCCCGGATTGGGTAGTTGATCTGGAACTTGATTATTATTTTGAAACCTTAGCCGAACAAAGTGTTAAACAGAGGATTCTTAATATGTGGGAGTCCAACCCTAAAATGTTTAAAGTCGATAAAAAATCAAATATATTGACTATAGACACGGGAGATTATCATGAGGCCAATAGAATAGTCGGGGAATTGCCCTCGTATATTCAAAAAGGGACGGCAAATGGAATAATATCTTTAGATTTGGAATATGCGAAAGAATACTTCGAACAGGATTTTAGATTAAACTTGCTTGACAGATTTATAGGATAAATTTAATTTGTTCTAAATCACGAGATAAACAATAAAATTTACTGTAGGAACTTTTAGAAAACTAAGGGAGATAGATAATGCAAAAACTCAAAATGAAATCGAAAAATTTGACAAAAGAGAACATAGAAAAAATAGGGGAACTCTTTCCTAATGTAATTACGGAAATGGAAGATGAAGAAGGAAATACCGTTAGGGCTATAGATTTCGAGCTGTTACAGCAAGAATTATCGGATGAAATTGTTGAGGGCAGTAAAGAGAGATATCAATTAACTTGGCCGGGAAAAAGGGAAGCCATAGTTGCCGCCAATACACCTATAGATAAAACCTTAAGGCCGGTAAAGGAGGGTAGCCTAAATTGGGGTACTACAGGGAATTTATATATGGAGGGTGATAATTTAGAAATTTTAAAATTGCTTCAAGAATCTTACTTAGAAAAAATAAAATGTATATATATTGATCCCCCCTATAACACAGGAAATGATTTTATATATAAGGATAATTTTGTTCAGGATAGAGATGAATACCTGGAGGAATCAGGCCAGGTAGACGAAGAAGGTAACCGTCTATTTTTGAACACTGAATATAATGGAAGATACCATAGTGATTGGCTAACCATGATGTATCCAAGGTTGAAACTAGCGAGAAACTTGCTCAGTGTGGATGGTGTAATTTTCATATCAATTGATGATAATGAGGTTCATAATTTGAAGAAGGTTTGTGATGAGGTGTTTGGGGAAAAGAATTTTGTAACCATAATTGCTATAAACAGAACAAGTGAAATTGCTACAAACAATATAATTTCAAAACATGAATATATAATTGTATTTTGTAAGAATACTGATGAATTTAGGGTTGAAGGGATTAAAAAATATACTATCTCTAGGGGGACAGTTGGTAATGCAAATCAAACAATGCCGGTAATTGAATTTCCCAAAGGGTTAAGATGCTTAGACATTCATAATGGTGTTTATGAAACTACTAGAAAAATCGAAGGAAGTAATGAAAATATAGAAAATTTCACATCCATAGTTGTAAAAGATGGGAGGTTATACGAACCCATAAAGTTAAAGGCAAGGTGGAGAAGTTCAAACGATATGAGAAATTTCTTTAAGAACAATTGCAGGCCGACTCCCGCAAAAATTTCCGGCATAATTGAGGAAATATACTTTAAAGGGGATAGATTTATGCCACAAATAAAAAAGTCTACATATGAGAAAATACCATCATTATATTTAGAAAATAAAAGAGGAAGTAATGATTTAAACAAGTTGTCAATGAATAATTTAATCGAATATCCTAAATCCGTCTCCTTAATCTCTAAAATAATTTCATATATAAATCTGAGGGATAATGATATTATTCTTGACTTCTTTTCCGGCTCCGCTACCACCGCCCACGCGGTTATGGAATTAAACGCCGAAGATGGGGGAAACAGAAAATACATTATGGTCCAATTGCCGGAATTAACAGATGAAAAATCCGAGGCTTATAAGGCGGGATATAAAAATATTTCTGAAATAGGTAAGGAACGTATTTGTCGGGCAGGTAAAAAAATCAAAGAAGAAACCGGAGCGGATATTGATTATGGTTTTAGGATTTATAAAGTAGATTCTACTAACATGAAAGATGTATATTATCATCCGGACGAATTAGCTCAAAAGATGTTGGAACAGCTGGAATCTAATATAAAAGGAGATAGGACAGGCATAGATTTACTCACTCAAATAATGTTAGAAACAGGTTTGGAATTATCCTTACCTATGGAAACCGAAGAAATCAGGGAAAAGGAAGTTCATTTTGTAGCGGGGAACTCTTTAATTGCTTGTTTTGATGAAGATATGGATGAGGAATTGATTAAGAAAATAGCAGAAGCCAAGCCTTTAAGGGCTGTGTTCAGGGATAACTCTTTTAAGTCCTGCCCGGACAAAATAAATCTGGAAGAAATATTTAAGGGCATTTCTCCCAATACGGATATCAGGGTTTTATAGGGGTGATGCAGATGAAAATTAAATTTAAAGAGCAAAAATTCCAGTTAGACGCTGTACAGTCGGTAGTAGACTGTTTTAAAGGTCAGGTTAGAGAATTTTCTAAGTTTACATTAGATAGGGGCAGGGTTAAGGGAGATTTAGAAGGGCAAACATCCCTTGCATATGAGGAAGGTTTTAAAAATAAACCAATAGTGCTATTCGAGAACGATATATTTAAAAACATAAAAGAAATTCAATTGCAAAACAGTTTAAAGTCCTCGCATAAGCTGGAGGGAAAATATAATTTAACAATAGAGATGGAAACCGGTACGGGAAAGACCTATACATATATAAGGACTATGTACGA
>JALNXC010000242.1 GCA_023230535.1 Alkaliphilus sp.
ACACCTGATAAATATATTATAGGCATCCCTATAAAAACAGTCACCGACAAATATCGAAATAGACTTATCTTTTCGCCCTTTAAGTGACTTATTGCCGTAACCGCAAATAAAAATCCTATTATAAATCCGCCGGTCGGTCCGAATAATGTTCCCAATCCGCTATTTCCGCCTGCAAATACGGGTAATCCGCTTACACCTAGGAGTATAAATATTGCAATACATGCGGCACTGTGCATCGGGTTCAAAATTAAAGCCGCCAAATTTATTGCAATTGTCTGCCCCGTAATCATTATCGGTGTAAAAGGCAATGGAATTACAATATAAGATGATATACAAATCAGTGCTACGCATAATGATAATTTTGTCATCTCTTTTACATTTATTTTCCTATTCATGTGTTATTTCCCCTAACTGAGGCCGTATGATAGCCCATATTTTTCTTGAAAATGAAAACATAATATTCCATAAAAATAGTTTAAATTTATTTTAATGAAATTATAATCTAAATATGCAAAACTGTCAACCTATATTTAAAAGTAGGTTTACAATAGCGCTGTTGCCATAACGTACGAAAAAGGCCACAAAACTGTGACCTTTCCACTGTATATTCCTTATATTCTTTACCATTCGTTGCGCAGTTTGTTTGTATAATTTTACTGCTTTATCTTCCAAAATTATCTAACTTTATATTTGGATTTATACTTGTCAATATAAAATTCTCTCCTCGCCTACTCTTTTTGTAATTTTTTCATTATCGAAATATTCTAACAATGCGACAGCATACTTTCTGCTGGTATTTAGTATATCCCTAAATTGTGACAGTGTAATATTACCATTTTTATTGATGTAATCTATCAGTTTTGCTTTGGCATCTTCGTATGATTTGACATGAAACACAACTTCCTGATTTAATCTGATCAAGGTATTTCCTAACATAGAATTGAAAACCTGCTCTATATCATTTCTTTCAAACTCTATCGTATTAACTATATCTTCAAATTTCGGTGTTGCATATTGTTCCTGCAAGTATATATGCTCTAGCCGTTCTTGTATTTTTTTATGAATTGAAGAAAACTTAACCTCAAAATCATATAGAGATATAAATTTATCTTCAATTTTTACAATTTTATTTTTCACGAATACATCCATTAAAATATCAATACTCCTGCTTTTATTTCCGGGGAACAATCTGCTCCTGACCTCTTCTTTCAACATTCCCGATTTAAGAGGATTAGATTCATGATAGGCTGCAAGTAAATTTATTAATTGTTCCTTTATATTTTCATAATAGTTTCTATGAATAACATTATCATTTCCCAGTACTAATACCTTGTTTTTATTTGCCAAATCAGATACTAACGATTTTATATCGTTTAATTGCTGCGCTGTCAGTTTTGCTATAAAAGATAGGTTGGGGAACACCTTACTGTGAATATCTATCTGTTTTTCTATAATTTCTTCGGGGCCCCCTTGTTCTCTGGCAGCCAAATCCCTCACTACATTTTCGTCAAATCTATTATGTTTTTTGGGATTCGCATCGATCACTATTGCACCTCCTAAGGTTTGCATAGGTGAATAGTATCTGACAACTAAGTGATCTGCTTTTTTTACGGTCGTGATCTCCTCCAATCTAAATTGGACATAAATGCTTTCCCCAGCTTTTCCTTCTTCCTTATCTAATAAGGTAGCCCTGGCAAGAACCTCCGTAGCCCCATGATATATTCTTACTCTGTCACGATTTTTGATATCCCGCGGTATGTCTTTCAGTAAATTCAGTTTCGCATCTATCATCATTGTGGGTTCCATTGAATCAGTTTGTGCCAATACCTGTCCTCTTTCAATGTCCTCCAGCTTTACATTTGCAAGATTAATGGCTACCCTCTGCCCTGCATATGCTGTGCCTACAGATTGTCCGTGAACCTGAATGTTTCTTATACGCACTTTCACTTGCTGCGGTAAAATCTCTAATATATCTTCGACTGATATTTTGCCTTCCGTCAGGGTTCCGGTCACCACCGTACCAAATCCGACAATGGTAAATATTCTGTCTATGGGCATCCTGGCGGGTGCATTGATGTCTCTGCTCCCTGTTTCTTCCGTCAATTTATCTATTTTATTGATTAATTCATCAATTCCCGTACCTTCAATGGAATCTACCGCTACTATTTCGCTGTTTTCAAGAAATGTACCTTCTACTTTCCCCCTGATGTCTTCTTTAACCAGTTCCAGCCATTCCTCATCAACCGAGGCGGATTTTGTAATTACAATAATTCCCTTTTTGATTTTAAGCAGGGACAGAATATCAAGATGCTCTTTTGTTTGCGGCATCACGCCTTCATCAGCCGCAATAACCAGCATAACAATATCCATGCCTCCGACACCCGTAAGCATATTTCTTACAAACCTTTCATGTCCCGGCACGTCTATAATTCCCGCTCTTCTTCCGCTGGGTAAATCGAAATACGTAAAACCTAACTGTATGGAAATACCCCTTTTTTTTTCTTCACCCAACCTATCTGTTTCATGGCCTGTCAGCGCTCTTATCAATGTAGTTTTTCCATGATCTATATGTCCCGCCGTTCCGATTATAACGTTTTTCATATATTGTAAAACCTCCCTAATCCATCAAACGAATAGAATCATTCGAAATTGTTCGCCTATACTTATCAGAAATCAAAATTTAGTGTGAAAATTTGATAGGCAAGGCTATCGCCTTTACCGATATTTTGTAACTTCTGTTAATGCTTGCACTATTGTTTCGTACTGTTTCTCTTTTACAGTTCGCAAATCAATTATCACCTTGTCGTCATTTACTCTGGTAAATATAGGAGTGCTGTATTTCCTCAGTCTGTCTTCTAACTGTGAAGATGAAATATTTTTAGGCCTGATTGTTACGGTATAGGTCGGCAATTCCTCTAAAGGCAGTGCACCACCGCCAACCTCCGAGTAATCCTTATCTATGCCGATCTCTAAATCTAATTTTTTTGATAGAATCATATCATATAATATTTCAGCCTTCTTATTAACGGAGTCTAAGGATTCTGTTAACATTCTTAAGGTGGGTATGGTTTTTATAGCCTTTTCCTCATCTAAATAAAGCTTTAGAGTCGCTTCCAATGCCACAAGAGTCAATTTATCAATTCTAAACGCCCTGGTCAATTGATTTTTTTTCATTTTATCGATATAACATTTCTTGCCTATGATAATACCTGCTTGAGGACCTCCTAACAATTTATCTCCGCTAAAAGTAACTACATCAATACCGGCTGCAATACTTTCCTGTACGGTCGGTTCATAACCTAAACCGTATTTTCGTAG